>JANYAN010000106.1 GCA_025361305.1 Burkholderiales bacterium | reverse complement strand
AAGGCGCAGATGGTCAAGAACACGGTGATCGTCCCCGTGGGTTCCAAGGGCGGTTTCGTGCTGAAGAAGGCACCACCGGCGGCCAACCGCGAGGCCTTCATGGCCGAAGGCGTGGCTTGTTACCAGGACTATCTGCGCGGCCTGCTGGACCTGACCGACAACCTGGTCGACGGCAAGCCGGTACCACCGCCGCAGGTGGTACGGCTGGACGGCGACGATCCCTATCTGGTAGTGGCCGCCGACAAAGGCACGGCCACCTTCTCGGATTTCGCCAACGCCGTCAGCCTCGAATACGGTCACTGGCTGGGCGACGCCTTCGCCTCAGGCGGCAGCGTCGGCTATGACCACAAGGTCATGGGCATCACCGCCCGCGGCGCGTGGGAGAGCGTCAAGCGGCATTTCCGTGAACTGGACGTGAACACCCAGACCACCGCCTTCACCGTGGTGGGCATCGGCGACATGTCCGGCGACGTGTTCGGCAACGGCATGTTGCTGTCGGGGCAAATCCACCTTTTGGCGGCGTTCGATCATCGGCATGTGTTCATCGATCCCAGCCCCGACGCAGCGGCGTCCTTTGCTGAGCGAGAGCGATTATTCGCGCTGCCGCGCTCGTCCTGGGCCGATTTCAAGAGCGAGATCATCTCCGCCGGGGGCGGTGTCTGGGCCCGTTCGGAGAAATCGATTCCCGTCTCGCCGCAGGCGCGCGCCGCGCTGGCGATCACCGCCGACAGCCTGACGCCAACCGAACTGGTTTGCACCATCCTCAAGGCGCCGGTCGACCTGCTTTACAACGGCGGCATCGGCACCTACGTCAAGGCCCGCACGGAGGCGAATGCCGATGTGGGCGACCGCGCCAACGACGCGCTGCGCATCAACGGCAGCGAGCTGCGCTGCAAGGTGGTGGCCGAAGGCGGCAACCTGGGCTTCACGCAGCGCGGCCGCATCGAAGCGGCACTGGCGGGGGTGCGCCTCTACACCGACGCGATCGATAACTCGGCCGGCGTCGACACCTCGGACCATGAAGTCAACATCAAGATCCTGCTGGGCCTGGCCGTGGCCGATGGCACGTTGACGCCCGCTGGGCGCAACGAAGTTTTGCCCCGGATGACCGATGACGTCGCCGCGCTGGTGCTGCGCGACAACTACTTCCAGACCCAGGCTCTGTCCATCGGCCGGCGCCTGGCGCACGAGCAGCTGGACGAACAGGGGCGGTTCATCCGTTTCCTTGAAAAGATAGGACGGCTCAATCGCAAGATCGAATTCCTGCCTTCCGACGACGAGCTGACCGAACGCAAGGCGCGCGGGCTGGGTCTGACGACACCGGAGCAGGCGGTGTTGCTGGCGTACAGCAAGATGTGGTTGTCCGACGAGCTGGTGGCCTCGGACCTGCCCGAGAACGCGTGGGTGGGCCAGATGCTGGAGCGCTACTTCCCGGCATTGCTTCGCGGCGAGTATGGACGGTACATCCAGCACCATCCGCTACGCCGCGAGATCATCGCCACCTACCTGCTCAACAGCATGATCAACCGTGTGGGCCCCACCTTCATTCACCGGCTGGGCGAGGTGAGCGGCGCCGCACCGCCGCAGATCGTGTGCGCCTACCTGGCCGCGCGCGAGGTCTTCGACGCGGTCGATGTCTGGCACCGCATCGAGGCGCTGGACAACCAGGTTGCCGACAGCCTGCAATGCGAGCTGATCATCGAGTGGCGCAATCTGGTTGCGCGGGCCACCGCGTGGTTTCTGCGGTCGCGTCGGCTGGACGACCCGATGGCGCAGATCGTCGGTCGTTTCGGCCCGGCGGTGCGGTCGCTGCGCAATCGTCTCGAACCGCTGGCGGCCGAAGCAGCGCGTGTTGTGGCCTGGAAACAGGGCGGTGTGCCGCCCGACCTGGCGCAACAAGTCGGCACGGCGGATCGGCTGTTCACGGCGCTGGATGTGGCGGAAATCGCCGAAGCCTCGGACAGCGGCATGGACGATGCCACCGATGTGCATGTCGGCATCGGCGAGCGCTTGCGGCTGGACAAGCTGCGCCAGCTGATTGCCCAGTTGCCCTCGGACGGCCATTGGGACAGTCTGGCCCGGCTGGCGCTGGCCGACGAACTGGCAGACCTGCAACGCTCGATTGCGCGCGATGCCATGGCGCGTCTGCGCGGGCCGGCGCCCGAGATCCTCGCCGAATGGGAACGGCACAACGCCGACGCCTTCGGCCGGGCCAGCCGCCTGCTCGCAGAATTGGGTGATGCACCTGCGGCCGACCTGGCCATGTTGTCCGTGGCGCTGCGCGAGCTGCGCAACCTGCTTTGATCCGCGGTGGTGTGCGGGCGCCTCAGGCCCCCGCTCGCAGCGCCGGGCTGGCCTGGTTCCACTGACGATCGAGGTCAACCCGCACCGCCGCTGCTTCAGCCGTGCGGCCCTGCGACTGCAGGACACTTGCCAGGCCGCGCAGGGCCCAACCGCTGCCTGGCCGACTGGCAAGTTCCTGCCGGAATGTCTTTTCGGCATCGGCCCAACGCTGCGCTTGCAGCTGGATATGGCCCAGAGCCAGGCCAGCGCCGGCCGCCAGCTGCGGCGGCTCGCGGGCATCGAGCTTTTCGGCTGCGGCGATCACCTTGGTCTGGTGGCCAAGGGCTTCGTCGTAGCGGCGCTGTGCCAGGGCCACCTCGGCCTGCAGCGCCCCTTCGGCCACGTCCAGCATGGAGCGAACCGACTTGTCCGCGGACGACTTTGAGGCGTTGGCTTTCCTGGCCTCGGCCGCGGCGGTTTGCAGCCGAGCCAGCGAATCCTGCGCCGCAGTAACCTGCCCCAGGCGGGCTTGCGCGATGCCGCGGGCCTGTTCGTAATAGGCCTGTGCCAGGCCCTTGTCGCCACGCGGCCGTGGTTCCTTGAGCACTTCGTCCCAACGCTCCAGCCGCAACAGCGTGAGCAGGGGCTGGCTGCGCGCGTATTCCGAGAAGATGCTTTGCCCGTTGGCAGCGCGCTCCGCCCGTTCGCGTGCGGCGGCCATGGCCACTTCGTCACGCCCCTCCATCAGCGCGGAATACCAGAGGAACTGAAGGTCGTGGCCGCGCCAATCCTTGCTCACGCTGAAGCCTTGTGCCTGCTGCCTCTGCGCCAGCGTCACGTCGGCTGCCACTGCCAGCTGGTTGACACGCGTGGCGTCGGCGTAGCGGCCGACATTGACATAGATGTGCGAAGGCATGTGCACCAGGTGTGGCGATTCGGGGGCCAGCCGGCCCAGGCGGTCCGCTGCCGCCACAGCGCGTGGCGCCACGGGCAGTGCATCGACCACATGGATCATGTAATGGTTGATGCCGGTGTGCTCGGGGTGACGGGGCAGCAGGCGTTCGAGCCGATCGGCCAGCTCGCCGATGCGCCCGGTGGGGTGGCCCTCCTTGTCCCACGCGTCGCCCTCGGTGGCGATCATCTCCGCCTCGGCGTAGAACGACAGGATGTCTGGATCGTCCGGGTAGGCGTCGGCCAGCCCGCGCAGGCGCTGGGCGTAAGCGATGTCCAGCGGATGGGGCTTCTCATTGTCGTCATTGGCGCCAGACTTGCCGCAAACTTCGGCCAGCAGGGGGGCGGTCTCGCGCGCCTGGCTGGCGTGCGCGTAGCGCAGGGCCAGGGAATCGATCAGTGCCCTTTCGCGCGGCGTCACGCGGGCCGACTGGCGCAAGGCGTAATCGACATAACGCACGGCTTCGCTCAGGTCGCCACGCTCGGGCGCGTTGATGTTGGGGCCAAGCTGCCAGGCAACCCCCCATGCGCACATCGCACAGCCGGGGTCCTGGGCCAGTGCCGCCTTGAAGACCCGCACCGCCTCGACCTCGTTGAAGGCATAGGCCTGCAGCATGCCGCGCTCGAAAGTCTGCCGCGCCGCAGCGACCGAGGTTGTGATCGCCATGTCGCTGCGGCCGTAGCCTTCGAGCACCGGCGCCCGCGCGCCGAGGTCTGGCGAGAAGGGCAACACGGCACAGGCTGCCAGTACGGTCAGGGCGGCCGCCGCTGCGACTGCAGTCCTGGAATGACGCTTGACCTGCTTCATGGATTGGAACCTCCAGCGGTGGGTGTGAATCTTGCCAGAGCCTCGCCGGTCAGCCGGCAAATGCGCCACTCGGGCAGCACGGCTGCGCCCATCCGCCGATAGAAACGTATCGCGTCTTCGTTCCAGTCCAGCACGCTCCACTCGAATCGGCCGTAGTCGCGCTGCACGGCAATGCGGGCCAGCCGCGTCAGGAGGGCAGTGCCCAGGCCTGCGCCACGGTGGCTCGGTTGTACGTAAAGGTCTTCCAGGTACAGCCCCGGCTTGGCCAGGAAGGTGCTGAAGTTGGTGAAGAACAGGGCGAAAGCCACCACTTTCCCATCGACTTCGCCGACCAGCGCCTCGATGACCGGCCGTTCGCCGAACAGATGAGGGTGCAGCTTGTCGGCCGTGACCACCAGCATGTGGCTGAGCTTTTCAAATCCAGCCAACTCTTCGATCAGGCCGACGATGGCAGGAACGTCTCGTGGTTCGGCGGGGCGCAAGTGGTGTGGCTGCATGGAGTTCTCGGGGAAAGTGCGGCATTCAGAATGACGGCGCAGCCCGTACCATACCAAGTAAGCTGCGCTACGCATCATCTTTTGAAACCTGGGATCGCCGTGACCAACCCAAAGACCGCTCCCGATGAACCGGATCAGGCCGTAGCGCTGGCTCGGGAACTGTCCCGCGTCGGCCAGCACGAGGCGGCCATCGCGCGGTGTACCCAGGCGCTGCAGCGTCCGGGCGTCGGGCCGGCAAAACGGGTAGCGCTGCTTGACCAACGCGCGCATGCGTATCTGGCGCTTGGCAGGCTGGCCGAAGCGGGTGGCGACGCCGCCACCATGCTTGAAATCGCATCGCGGCACGGGCCCCCGGAGCCCATGGTCGCGGCGCTCAATCGTCACGCCATGCTGCTGCTGCGCCAGGGTGACTTCCAGGCCGCACTGAAACAGGCCACTGCCGCCGTGGCGTTGGCCCGCAGGGCCAAAGACCGGTTGTTGCTCGCGAACAGCCTGCTGGGCCTGGGCGAGGCGCAGTTTCGCTCGGTGGAGACGATCGCGGCGATCGAGACGGTCAAACAGGCGGCGGATCTGTTCGAGGCGGCGGGAGACGGCGTCGGCCTTGGGCGGGCCCATTGGATCAAGGCGTTGGCGCACTCGCGGCTGAACCAATCCGAGCTGTCGCGCGTAGCGGCGCAACGCGCCGTGGCACTGGCCGAACAAAGCGGCGACCAGGCCGGTCTGGGCCACGCATTGAACGTGCTGGGGTTCACCAGTATCGATATTGCCGAGCGCCTGAGGCTGAACGGGCAGGCGGCACAAGCGTTCGACCGGTGCAACGATGCGCTTGGCCGCGCCACGGCCCTGGGCAATCTGGCGCTGACGCTGGGCGAGCTGGGCCTGTACCGGCGGGCCTTCCGGATGAGCGCCGAATTGATGGACCTGTGGCGTGGGGCCGAAGTCTGGAACAACACAGCCCTTGTCACGGGCGGAATGATCATCTGGAAGATCTCCTTGGGCGAGTTGGACGTGGTGCACGCCCTATGGCCCGAATACGAAGCCCTGGTCAAGCGCCTCGATGAACCCGGAACCCGCTCCGTCTACGAGTTCGGCGCAAGCGAACTCGCGTACGCGCAGGGCGACAGCCAGGCGGCTGCCCGTTTGCTTAGAGGCGGACTGCGCTCGTCCCGAACGGCGCAAGTGGGGGATCAGCGTGTCAGGTTGTTTTCTCTGGCCAGGGCGGAACTCGCCAATGGCAATGCCGCGGCCGCCTTGCGCGCCAGCAAGCAAGCCAGCGAATTGCACCGCGCCCAGGGGCTGGACCGCATCGCGATGGGCCGCAGCCAAGCCGTCTGGTGGTGGCATGCGCAGGCGCTGGCGGCCAACGGCCGCGGCCAGGAGAGCTGGGAGGCCCTCCAGCAAGCCCATTCGCTCCTGCTGGAGGGTGTGCGAAACGTGCACGACGAGGGCCTTCGCCGCAGCTACCTGAACAAGGTGGACATCAACCGCGATATCGTGCGCGCCTGGTTGCGCGAGGCGGCGCAACGCGGCTTGCCCGACGAACGACGCCTGGCCCACCTGGCCATCGAGAGCAATGTGGCCGAACCTTTCAAGCGGCTGGTCGATACCGGCATGCGCCTGAACCAGCTGCGAAGCGCCGAAGAACTGCAGGAATTCCTGATCGACGAAGTCACCGAACTCAGTGGTGCAGAGCGCGTGTTGCTGGTGCTTGAGGCTGGTGCCGGCCTGCGCATCGCCGGTGCCCTGCTGCCCAAAGGCGAAAGTGCGGACGGGCTGCTGCAGGCCATCACGCCCTGGCTCGAAGAGGCCCGCGTGACCCGGGCCGTGAGGCTGCGCCACGGGCCCGAAGACGCCGACGAAGTGGATCAGCGCTCGTGCATGGTAGCGCCGCTGGTGGCGCAGAACCGCCTGCTTGGGTTCCTGTACGCCGACATTGAAGGGGCCTTCGGTCGCTTCCACGACACCGACCGTGATTTGCTGGGCATGCTGGCGGCGCAGACGGCGGTAGCGCTGGACAACGCGCAGTGGGCACAAGGCCTGGAGGCCAAGGTGAGCGAGCGCACGGCCGAGCTGGCCGAGGCCCTGGATCAGCAGACGGCCATGAGTGAAGTGCTCAAGGTCATCAGCCGATCCACGTTCGACCTGGACAAGGTGCTCGTCACGCTGGTCGAGAATGCCACACGCCTGTGCGGCGCCGACCTGGGGGTCTTGTTCCGGCCGAACGGTGATGGCAGCTTCGCCCCGTCGGCTGTGTACAACGCGCCGCCGGCAATTCTTGCGGCCCTGCAAGCCAAGCCGATCCGCGCTGGCGACGGCTCACTGACCGGGCGCGTGCTGCAGGGGCGGCATGCGGTGCAACTGGAAGACCTGCACGCGGAGGCAGGCTACCGCAGCGACCTGGCGGGCGCGGCGAGTTTTCACACGATGCTCAGCGTCCCGCTGCTCAAGGACGGCGAACCCGTACTGGTGCTCACCCTGGGCCGCAGCGGCGTCACTCGTGCATTCAACGAGCAGCAAATCGAACTGATCACCACGTTTTGCGACCAGGCGGCGATCGCGATTGAAAACGTGCGCCTGTTCAACGAGACCAAGGCAGCGCTGGAGCGGCAGACGGCGACCGCGCAGGTGCTGCAGGTCATCGGCAGTTCGGTAGCCGATACCGGGCCGGTGTTCGACAAGATCCTCGAGTGCTGCGAGCACCTGTTTTCCTCGTTCACCGTCACCTTGTTCCTGGTCGACGATGCGGGCTTGGTGAGGCTGGGGCGCATGCATTGGACGGCGGCGGGACGCGCCCGGTTTGGGGCCGCAACGACGGCGCAGCTCGAAGCAGTATTGCGTTCGGCGTATCCGGTGCCCCTGTCAGGAAGCCATGCCGAAATGACATTCGTCAAAGGCGAGCTGTCTGATATTCGCGATGTGCTGAACGATCCAGGAGTACCCGCCAATTTGCGCTTGATTGCGCAGCGGTTGGGCATGACCTACTCGCTACTGACTGCGCCGTTGATGTGGGAAGGACGGGGCATTGGCACGATCGGCGTCACGCGGGATGTCGCGGATTGCTGCAGCGAACGCGAGGGGTACAGTGCGCAAGAGCACGCGATGCTCAAGACCTTTGCCGACCAGGCCGTGATCGCGATCCAGAACGCGCGGTTGTTTCACGAGACTAAGGAGGCGTTGGAGCGGCAGACGGCAACGGCGGAGATACTGAAGGTCATCGCGAGTTCGCCGTCTGACGTGCAGCCGGTGTTCGACGCGATAGCGCAGAGCGCTTTCCGGTTGATCGGAGGATTCTCGACGGCCGTTGCGCGCGTGTTCGACGACATACTGCATCTCGTGGCGTTTTCAAGCACGGACGAGTCAGGCAACGAGGCGCTCAAGAGCGCGTTCCCGATGCCGGTTGCGCATTCGAAGGCGGCCCGCACCGCGGCGCCCGTATGCGTCGCCGACACCGAAGCGCTTCCGGAGTCCGCATCGGCGCTGCGGGATGTCGCGCGCCGTCGCGGTTTCCGCAGCATCGTGATTGTTCCCATGCTTCAGGAAGGCGTTGCGACCGGCACGATCAGCGTCACACGCCGCGACGCGGGAGAGTTCAGCCGGCACCAGGTCGACCTGCTCAAGACCTTCGCCGACCAGGCGGTGATCGCCGTCCAGAACGTGCGGCTGTTCAACGAGACCAGGGAAGCGCTGGAACAGCAACGGGCTTCGGCCGATGTGCTTCAAGTCATCAGCAGTTCGGTGGCGGATACGGCGCCTGTGTTCGGAAAGATCCTGCAGAGCTGCCAAAGACTGTTCGCGAGCTTTCGGGTCAGCATCACCCTCGTGGATGACGACGGCATGGTTCACATGAATGCCGACCTGGGGGGCAGCACTGAATTCAACGAATCCATCAAGGGTTTCTATCCGCGCCCGCTCGCCGATTCAGTGCAGGGCTTGGCGATCCAGCACCGCCGCATCCAGCATTACCCGGATGTTCTGAACGGCGCCAATGTGCCCGAGGGAGCGCGTGACCTGGCACGACAATTGGGCAACTATTCGCTGCTGGTGGCGCCCATGTTGTGGGAGGGCCGCGGCATCGGCGCAATCATTGTCAGCCGCATGGCTCAAGCGGCTTTTTCCGATAAGGAAATTGCCCTGCTGCAGACCTTCGCCGACCAGGCCGTGATCGCGATCCAGAACGCGCGGCTGTTCAACGAGACCAAGGAGGCGCTGGAACAGCAGACGGCTACTGCGGAAATCCTGCGTGTCATCAGCGGCTCTGTCACGGACACCCAGCCCGTGTTCGACGCGATCGTACGTAGCTGTCGCAAGCTTTTTACCGGCAAGACGGTTGCCTTGGTCATGCCCGACGGCGACATGATCAAGTCCGTCGCCTATGCCAGCGACAACCCCGACGACCAGCCAGACCAGGTGCTAAAGCCCTGGCCGCTGGACCGCGGCAGCGGTGCCGGCACCTGCATCCTCGAGTCCCGTGTGATTGCCGTGGCCGACACGGCGTTGGGCGCGCAGCAGTTTCCCCGCATGCCCGATCTGGCCATCGCGCTGGGCTACCAGTCCTGTCTGTTTGTGCCGCTGCTGCGGGAGGGCAAGGCGATTGGCTGCCTCACGATCCTGCGCGCCGCCACCGGCGCCTTCGACGACCAGGAAATCGTGCTGGGACAGACCTTCGCCGACCAGGCCGTGATCGCGATCGAGAACGCGCGGCTTTTCAACGAAACCCAGGAGGCGCTGGCGCAGCAGGCCGCGTCGGCCGAGGTGCTCCAGACCATCAGCCAGTCGGTGTCCGACACGCGGCCGGTGTTCAAGGCCATCCTGAATTGCTGCGAGCGCCTGATTCCCGACATTGACTACGCACAAGTCGAGCTGGT
>JANYAN010000105.1 GCA_025361305.1 Burkholderiales bacterium | reverse complement strand
TACTTGCCGTAGGTGCGGATCGATTCCTCGACCTGCGCTGCGAGTTCGCGTGTCGGGGTCAGCACCAGGACGCGGGTTCCCGTGCCGCCGAATTTGTTTTTCGCGCTGCGGCTCATGGTGAGCTTGTGCAGCATCGGCAGGGTGAACGCGGCAGTCTTGCCGGTGCCGGTCTGCGCGCCGCCAAGCAGGTCGTGGCCTTCCAGAACGGCTGGAATCGCCTGGGCCTGGATCGGGGTGGGGATTTCGTAGCCCTGCTCGCGCACGGCTTTGAGAATGGCGGGTGCCAGGTTCAGTTCGTCAAAAGTCATTTAAGGTGCGCCATCCGTGGCGCTTGGGAATCGGCCTGTACGGTGCAGGACACCGAGCCAGTCAAAGGCAGATGGAGTTTCAGGTTGGGAGCCGGTGAGCCCGTGCAGAGCCCGCGTCGTCCCCAGCGGATCGCTGAGATTGCGGGCAACTGGGGTCCGCAACAACTCGCATTATCGCACGGATACGCGAAACGCCGTTCCGCATGGCCGATCCCGACCCTGATCGGAAGCTGACTGCGCGGTCGGCTAGACTGTGTGCTGCCGGTTACACCCCATTGACAAATGGGGCAAACTGGGAGAAACACGTTGTGGCGCCCTGGGGCGGGCCCTGCCTTGCGTAATATTCACGAAGCTGGCGCGAGAGGGCCGGGCCGATTCATAATTCGCTGGCACGAAACTACTCCTCAATGGCAAAACTGCTGAAGCTCCAACTCGGCGTCTCGGACGACGCCACCGCATTCCAGCCTTCGCTGAACGATTGTCTCGAGGCGATCCTGCAACAGGCCACGATGCTGATGACGGACGTCGTCAATGGGCTGACGGCGGCGTCTTCGCCCAACAGCCCTCGGCGCATCTCCGGTTTCCAGCAGCCGAGCATGAAGATGGCGATCGCCAGCCTGTCGACGCACAACAAGGAGGTCTGCGAATCGTTCAAGGTCGAGCTCAGCCGCCTGGTGTACGAGGGCGGGGGCAAGGAGCAGGTGCACAGCGAGATGCTCCGCTTCGAAGATCTCCAGCTGTTCGAGGATTCCGAGCTGGACCAGAGCATCGAAGTGGCCAGGGCGCAACAGGAGGTGCAGCTGGCCGTCGATGACTCCCTGCCTGCGCTGGATGCCCTGATGAGTACCTTGCTGGGCTGGAGAACCATCCAGCCGGGCCTCAATCCGCTGCGCCCCGATGTGTTCGTCCGCGCGCTCCAGACCTGCCTGTCCGTGCATGTGCCCGATGCACCGGTGCGCGAGGCCATCATCGCCCCGGCGGCCGGCCTGCTTGGCGTCAACCTGCGCCGTCTCTACCGGGAGCTGACTGACTGGCTGCGTTCCTGCGGCGTCGAGCCTGCCGTGCCCATTGGTGGCAGGGTGCAAAGGGGCGGCGCAGCCACCACGGCCGGACCGGACGCCATGACCAAGACGCTGCTGACGCTGGACAAGCTGCGCAAGCTCCTGGCCGGCGATTTCGACCCCAAGGCAGGACAGCGAGATTTCATCCATACCATGCCGGCCTCTTTCGTCGCCCTGCAGGATCTCAAGCAGGTCGACGCCATGGTGCAGCGGCTGGAAAAGCGCCCACCCAAGCCGGCACCCGCACCGGCACCCGACGCCTCGGGGAATATGGTGGCGCCGCCGCCAGAGGCGAGCACGGCCCCGCGGGTCGGGCACCAGCTGGGCGAAGAAGTGGTGCGGCTGATGTTCGACAACCTGGCCCAGGATCAGCGGCTGCTGCCTGAGTTCAAGACCCAGCTGCGGGCGATCGAGCCGGCAGTGCTCAATCTGGCCCGGCAGGATTCACGCTTCTTCAGTGACCGTGCCCATCCGGCGCGCCAGTTCCTCGACCGCATTACGCAGCGCAGCATCGGCTTTACCTCGGCCGGGGACGACGGCTGGCGTCGCTTCCTGGCCACGGTGGAGACCGCCGTTACGGTTCTCAACCGGAAGGAGCCGGACGCCGACGCGTTCGGCCAGTTGTTGGACGACATGCAGACTCACTGGACCGAGCACGACCAGGGGGTACGGCAGCGCCGCGAAGAGGGTGCACGCGCGTTGCTGCATGCCGAGCAGCGTAATCTGCTGGCGCAAAAGCTTGCCGCCGATTTCGCCACGACGCTGGAGGGGTTGGAGGTGGCCGAGTTCGTCGCCGAATTCCTCAAGAGTTCCTGGGCCCAGGTGGTCGCCGAGGCGCAACTGAGCTGCGCCGACGGCTCGGACGACCCGTATGGATACCGGGCCCTGGCCGACGACCTGATCTGGAGTGTGCAAAAGAGCACGGCCCAGCGGGGGCGCACGCGCCGCCTGGCCAAGATGATCCCCGGCCTGCTGTCCAAGCTGCGCGAAGGCCTGCACCGTATCGATTACCCGGACGAGCTGACCAAGCGTTTCTTCGATGGGCTGATCACCATCCACGAAGCCGCCCTGCAGGAAGGGCGGGAGGCCGCTGCGGCTGCACGGGCAGTTGCGGCTGCCAGCGGCGCGACGCCCGAGGCGCAGACCGAGTTCGCCGAAAGCACAGCCGATCCGGTGCTGTGGGTGGCAGGCCAGGAGGCGGTGAATTCCGGCTATGTCGCCGAGGAAGAGGCGGTTCCCGATCCGGCCGGCATCATCGATTCGACACCGGAAGATCTAGAGGAGCCGGAACCCGCCCACGCGGCCGAATTGCGCACGGGTACCTGGGTCGAGTTGATGGTCAACGGCGGCTGGACACGGGTTCAGCTGACCTGGTCCAGTCCGCATTCCACGCTGTTCATGTTTACCTCGCAGGCGGGCACGGCCCACTCGATGTCGCGCCGCACGCTCGAGCGCCTGCGCTCCCAGGGCTTGATCAAGGTGGTGGCCGACCGCAACGTGGTCGACGAAGCGCTCGACCAGGTGGCCAAGACCGCGCTCAAGAACAGCCTGGACGGCAAGTCCTGACTGGCCCGTCCGGCGGACGGTGACGGCGCGCGGGGTCCGCGCCGTCGATAATGGTCCCTTTGCACGCAATCGAGACCGCTTCCAATGGCCCAGTACGTATTTACCATGAACCGCGTCGGCAAGATCATTCCGCCGAAGCGCTACATCCTCAAGGACATCTCACTGTCGTTCTTTCCCGGCGCCAAGATTGGCGTGCTCGGCGTGAACGGCTCCGGCAAGTCAACCCTGCTGCGCATCATGGCCGGGGTCGACCAGGAATACGAGGGCGAGGCAACGCCCATGCCCAACCTGAAGATCGGCTACCTGCCCCAGGAGCCCAAGCTCAACGCTGAGCACACGGTGCGCGAGAGCGTCGAAGAGGCGATGGGCGACGTGATTGCCGCCAAGGCGCGGCTGGACGCGATCTATGCTGCCTACGCCGAGCCCGATGCCGATTTCGACAAGCTGGCCGCCGAGCAGGCCGAGATGGAGGCCATCATCGGCGCCGCCGGTACCGACTCTGAACACCAGCTGGAGATAGCGGCCGATGCGCTGCGTCTGCCACCCTGGGAGGCGAGCATCGCTGTGCTGTCGGGCGGCGAGAAGCGCCGGGTGGCCCTGTGCCGTCTGCTGCTCTCCAAGCCCGACATGCTGCTGCTCGATGAGCCGACCAACCACCTGGATGCGGAGAGCGTCGAGTGGCTGGAGGTGTTTCTCAAGCGTTTCACCGGCACGGTGGTCGCGATCACCCACGACCGGTATTTCCTGGATAACGCCGCCGAATGGATCCTCGAACTGGACCGCGGCGCCGGCATCCCCTGGAAGGGCAACTATTCCTCCTGGCTGGAGCAGAAGGAAGCGCGGCTCGAGCAGGAGCAGAAGACCGAAGACGCGCGCATGAAGGCGATGAAGAAGGAACTGGAATGGTCGCGCCAGAATCCCAAGGCCCGCCAGGCCAAGAGCAAGTCGCGGCTGGCCCGGTTCGAGGAACTGTCCGATTTCGAATACCAGAAACGCAACGAGACACAGGAAATCTTCATCCCCGTGGCTGAACGGCTGGGCAACGAGGTGATCGAATTCACCGGCGTCACCAAATCGTTTGGCGACCGGGTGCTGATCGACAACCTCAGCTTCAAGGTGCCTGCTGGCGCCATCGTGGGCATCATCGGGCCCAACGGCGCTGGCAAGTCAACTCTGTTCAAGCTGATTGCGGGCAAGGAAAAGGCCGATGTGGGCGAAGTGAAAATCGGAACCACGGTCAAGATGGCTTTCGTGGACCAGCATCGTGACGAGCTGGAAAACAGCAAGACCGTGTGGGAAGACGTCTCCGGTGGCCTGGACATCCTGACCGTGGGCAAGTTCCAGATGGCCAGCCGGGCCTACTGCGGTCGCTTCAACTTCAACGGCGGCGACCAGCAAAAGAGGGTGGGCACGCTGTCGGGTGGCGAGCGCGGGCGCCTGCATCTGGCCAAGACACTGATCGCCGGGGGCAACGTGCTGATGCTGGACGAGCCCTCCAACGACCTGGATGTGGAAACACTGCGGGCGCTGGAAGATGCGTTGCTCGAATTCGCCGGCAGCGTGATGGTGATCAGCCATGATCGCTGGTTCCTGGACCGCATCGCCACCCACATCCTGGCCGCGGAGGGCGATTCGCAGTGGACCTTCTTCAACGGCAATTACCAGGAGTACGAGGCCGACAAACGGCGACGCCTGGGTGAAGAAGGCGCCAAGCCGCACCGAATGCGGTTCAAGGCGCTCAAGTAGCGCCTTAGAGCAGGTCGCGCGCCGCCGGCAGGTGCAGCTTTCCCACGTGGAGGCCGTGCGCCGCGCGAATGGCACGAACCACGGCCCGCGCGGTCACCTCGGCGGCCATCGTGCCCAGCACCATCATGCCCGGCGTGCGGCCGGCGGCTCCGGTGCCCAGCGCAAAGAGCGTATCGCCGTCCGACATGGTGTGGGCCGGGTTGATGCTGCGGGCCAGGCCGTCATGCGCCATCTGGGCCAGCTTGGTGGCCTGCACCTTGGTGATCAATGCATCGGTGGCGATGACGCCGATCGTGGTGTTGGTGCCGGCCAGGACGGGCTTGGGGGCCTCGCCGCGCAGCAGGGCCCGGCGCGTGTCGGCCAGGCCCTTGCCATTCTTGCCGCGGGCGCCGGCGAGCACCTGCGCGGTGTCAGGATCGATCACGTCGCCCAGCGCATTGCATGCGATCAACGCTCCCACCGTGATTCCGCCAACAGTGACGGACGCGGTGCCGATGCCGCCCTTCATCGCGCGCCCGATCCCGAAAACCTTGCCCACCACGGCGCCTGCGCCGGCGCCAAAGTTGCCTTCGGCCGGCGCCTTGTGGCTGGCCGCCTCGCAGGCCTGATAGCCGGCTGCAGCGTCCGGCCGGATCGAACTGTCGCCCAGCGGCAAGTCGAACAGCACTGCGGCAGGAACGATCGGCAGACGTGCCGGGCCCACTACCATGCCCGCGCCTTGCTCTTCCAGCCAGCGCATCACGCCGCTGGCCGCATCCAGCCCCCAGGCGCTGCCGCCGGCCAGCAGGATGGCATGGACGCGCTCGACCAGGTTGGTGGGGGCCAGCAGGTCGGTTTCGCGCGTGCCGGGCGCCGAGCCGCGCACGTCGACTCCCGCGACCGCGCCTTCGCGGGCTATGACCACGGTGCAGCCGGTGGGCCGGCGCGCGTCGGTGAAGTGGCCGACCTCGATGCCGGCAACGTCGGTGATGGAGCCGCCGGTCGCTCGGCGGCGCGCGCTGCCGGTGCGTGGAGCAGGCAAGGTCATGTTCAGCGCAGGTTGCCGGTATGCCCCAGCGAATAGCGACCGGGCTGCGGCCACACCGCCAGGCCATGCGGCTCGCGCCCAACCTTGACCTTGTCGACGGCGCCGGTGGCCGCATCGAAGCGGTACACCTCGTGGTCATAGCGGCCGGACAGCCAAAGGTATTTGCCATCGGCGCTGACGTTGCCCATGTCGGGGCTGCCGCCGCCCGGGATCGGCCAGTTGGCCACGACCTTGCGCGTGGCGAAGTCGATGACCGAGACGCTGCCCTTGCCATGCGCGCTGCCGCGGATCTTGTTGCTGCCCCGGTTGGCCACGTAAAGGCTCTTGCCGTCGCGGCTGGGGTAGAGGCCATGCGCACCCACACCGGTGGGAATGAATCCCACCTGCCGGAACGATTCGAAGTCCACCACGTGGACACCGTCGGCCATCATGTCCGCCACGAAGAAAAGCTTTCCATCGGGCGAGGCCCTCACGTCTTGCGGCATCCCCGGCATCGCCTTCATGCCGGGCATCTTCTTGCCGTCCATCGCGCCCGCGCGGTCGAACGCAGGACTGAGCCGGATGGTGTCCACCACCCGCCGGTTGACCAGGTCGATCTTGGCCAACCCGCCGTCGAACTCGCAGGTGAACAGCACGTGGCGTCCATCGATGGAGAAGTCCGCGTGGTTGATTCCGTCGCAGGAAGGCGTCGGGATCGAGAACTCGAACTTCATGCTGTGCGCATCGCGGAAGTCCAGGCGCTTGTGGGCTTCGGCCACCACGATGGCGTACTTGCCGTCGGGCGACCAGTAGAGGTTGTAGGGATCGTCCACGGGGATCGCCTTGCCCGGCTTGCCGGTCTTGGGATCGATCGGGGTGAGGCTGCCATCGGCTCGGCCCTCGGCATTGTTGGCAACCCACAGGGTCTGCAGGTCCCAGGAGGGAACCACGTGCTGCGGGTGCATGCCCACCTTGAAGGTATCGACCACCGTCAGCGTGGCCTGGTCGATCACGCTGACGGTGTTATCCGACCGGTTCGGCACATAGACCCGCTCGAGCGCCCCGGCGACAGCCGGTGAAAGCCGCCCGGCCACTGTTTCGCTGTAGAGGTTGTTGCGGTCCGGTACCGGCGGCATGCCCGCCACGGTTGCGATGGCACCGGCCGGCGCGGCGGCCTGGGCGCTGGCGCGCTGCGTTGCGGCGCCCAGCGCGAGCGCGGCGACTGCCAGGACGACCGCCAGAGGTCGGAATAACTTCATGAGTGCAGGTTCCTTAGGTATTGAATTCAATGGGTGTATCAGGCTGTCAGCGACGCGCAGCAATGGCCTGGCGAATGGCTTGTACCGACTGGTCCACGATCAGCTGCGTGCCGATCTGGCCCAGCGCAGCGCTGGCAAGTGCCGGGTCACCGGCTACGCCGGTCGACGATTTGGTGCCGGCCAGGCCCTGCAGCCGGTCGACACGGACCCGACCCGGGTCGATGGCCATCATCAGCGACGTATCGGCCAGGCCGGCATGAACGCCGATCTGGGCCTCGCTCATGCCGCGCGCGCGAAGCGCTTGCGCGAAACCCTCGCTCGCGGCGGCGTAATAGGCCGAAACATAGTGAACGCGCGCAGGGGATGCAGCCCACTCGCGGTTTAGGCGCCGCGCAACTTCTTTGAGCAGGTTCTGGTAGTCGCCATGATCGCCGACCAGCGCAATGTCCAAAAACCCATGCTGCTTCAGGCTGCGACAGGCCCCCAGCAGGATGGCAACAAACGCATCATCGGGAACCGAAAGGGTTCCCGCAAACTTCATGTGGCCCGAAGGCGGTGTGACGTGGCCTTCGGGCACATACGCGACGACGGGCGCCACCAGCGTATTTCCCAGAGCCGCGGCAATGCGCCCGGCCAGGGCGCTGGCGCGATAGTTGTGTTTGCCCAAGGCCATGTGCGGCCCGCTCTGCTCGGTGCCACCGATCGGGATGAGGGCGGTGGTCGTGCCGGCGCGGATGGCGTCGCGCACCTCGGTCCAGGTCAGCTCCTCGAGTTGCACGCTGGGTGGCGCCGCCCGCGCCGCGGCGCCGTGGAGCGCGCCGACGGCAAGCAGGAGTGCGCAGGCGCAGCGGAATATCGACATGGGTGGTTGCGTGATGGACTGGGCGGGACGTGGGGATTCTAGGCCCGCCCGGCGCCGCACTGGGCCCGGTGCGTCAAAAGGTAAGCCGCCGCAGTTGCCACTGCTTGACCAGCGCGTACAGTGCGGGGATCACGGCCAGGGTCAGCACCGTCGAGGAGATCATCCCGCCGACCATGGGCGCGGCGATGCGCCGCATCACTTCCGACCCCGTGCCGGTACCCCACATGATCGGCAGCAAGCCCGCCATGATGGCCACCACGGTCATCATCTTGGGCCGCACACGTTCGACTGCGCCCCCCATCACTGCCGCATAGAGGTCGGTTGCGCCGGGTGACCGGCCTTCGCGGCCGCACTGCATCGCGGCTGCCTCCCACGCGTGGTCCAGATAAATCAGCATCACCACACCGGTTTCAGCGGCGACGCCCGCCAACGCAATGAAGCCTACCGCTGCCGCCACCGACATGTTGTACCCAAGCAGCCACATCAGCCATACGCCGCCCACCAGTGCAAATGGCACGGACAGCATCACGATCAAGGTCTCGGTCATTCGCCTGAAATTGAGGTACAGCAGCAGGAAGATGGTCAGCAGCGTCACCGGCACCACCAGCTTCATCCGCTCGACGGCGCGCTCCATGCCCTCGAACTGACCGCTCCAGGCGATGTAGTAGCCCGGCGGGAACCGGACCTGTTCGGCTACCGCCTTGCGGGCGTCGGTCACGTAGGAGCCGATGTCGCGGTCCCGGATGTCGACGAAGATGTAGGCCGAAAGCAAGGCGTTTTCCGTGCGGATTCCCGGCGGTCCGCGCTCTACGCGTACTTTGGCCACTTGTCCCAGCGGCACCATCGCCCCGCCCGGCGTCGAAACCAGCACCTCGCGCTCGATCTGCTGCGGGTCGGCGCGCAGTTCGCGCGGATAGCGCACCGTGACGCCAAAGCGCTCGCGGCCCTCCACCGTGGTGGTCACCATCTCGCCGCCGAGCGCGGTGCCCACCACCTCAAGCAGGTCGCCGATCGACAGGCCATAGCGCGCCAGCTGCTCGCGATCGGGCTCGATGATGAGGTAGCTGCCGCCAGTCAGGCGCTCGGCAAAGGCCGAGGTCGTGCCGGGTACTGTCTTGACGACGGTCTCGATCTGCCGGGCCAGTTTCTCCATTTCGCCCAGGTCCTTGCCGAATACCTTGATTCCAATCGGCGTGCGGATGCCGGTCGAGAGCATGTCGATGCGCGCCTTGATGGGCATGGTCCATGCATTGGACACGCCGGGGAATTGCAGCGCCTTGTCCATCTCGGCGATCAGCTTGTCGGTGGTCATTCCCGGACGCCAGTCGGGTTCAGGTTTGAGGTTGATCACGGTCTCGAACATTTCCACCGGCGCGGGGTCGGTGGCGGTGTTGGCTCGGCCCGCCTTGCCGTAGACCGAGCTGACTTCAGGAAAACTCCTGATGATCTTGTCCTGTGTCTGCAGAACTTCGGCCGCCTTGGTGATCGACATTCCGGGCAACGAGGCTGGCATGTACAGCAGCGTGCCCTCGTTCAGAGTGGGCATGAACTCGCTGCCCAGACGCGACGCGGGGTACCAGGACACCGCCAGCACCAGCAATGCCAGTGCGATCGTCTGCCCCTTCCAGCGCATGACCGCCGCGATGATCGGGCGATAGACCCAGATCAGGAACCGGTTCACCGGGTTCTTCGCCTCCGGCATGACCCTTCCGCGAATGAACAGCATCATCAGCACTGGCACCAGCGTGACCGACAGCAGGGCAGCGCCAGCCATCGAAAAAGTCTTCGTGTAGGCCAGCGGCGAGAAGAGGCGCCCTTCCTGCGATTCCAGTGTGAACACCGGCAGGAACGAGACGGTGATGATCAGCAGCGAGAAAAACAGCGCCGGTCCGACTTCCTGGCACGCCTGGAGAATGGCATCGGCCCGCTGGCGCGGGGTGTGGTCGGCCTTTAGCCGCTCCAGGTGCTTGTGGGCGTTCTCGATCATCACGATGGCTGCGTCCACCATCGCGCCGATGGCGATGGCGATACCGCCCAGGCTCATCAGGTTCGAGTTCATCCCCAGCAGGCGCATCGCGACGAACGCGATCAGCACGCCCACCGGCAGCATCACGATGGCCACCAGCGCCGAACGCACATGCATCAGGAAAAGGATGCAGACAGCGGCGACGATGATGCTTTCTTCAACCAGCGTTCGCCTCAGCGTTTCGATCGCCCGGTGGATCAGGTCCGAGCGGTCGTAGACGGCCTGCAGGGTCACACCTTCGGGCAGGCCCGCTGAAATCTCGGCGACCTTGGCCTTGATGTTGCCGATGACCTCCAGCGCGTTCTGGCCGTACCGGGCCATGGCGATGCCCGAAACCACTTCACCCTCGCCGTTGAGTTCGGCCAGGCCACGCCGCTCCTCCGGCACGAGTTCGACCCGGCCGATGTCGCGGATCAGCACCGGCGTGCCGGCCTCGCTCTTCACAGCAAGCATCTCGATGTCTGCCTTCCCGCGGAGGTACCCCTTGCCCCGCACCATGTACTCGGTCTCGGCCATCTCCACCACGCGCCCGCCCACATCGCGATTGGAGTCACGGATCACCTGCGACACCTTCGACAGCGCGACGCCGAAGCTGCGCAGCTTCGAAGGGTCGACCGTGACCTGGTAGGACTGGACGAAGCCGCCAATCGATGCCACCTCGGCGACTCCAGCCGCCTTGGTGAGCTGGAAGCGCACGTACCAGTCCTGGATGGTGCGAAGCTCGGCCAGCGTCTTGCTCCTGGCCAGCAGCCGGGTGCTGGAGTATCTGAATTTCGCCGCCAGCCGTCTGCCCCGGGGTGTGACGCCATCGCTCGGGCCCGATGCGACCGGGGTCGGCTGGGTCTACC
>JANYAN010000098.1 GCA_025361305.1 Burkholderiales bacterium | reverse complement strand
AGGATGTTTTCTGCGCTTTTGCTGGAGGTCTGCCCGGCCGGAAGCGCGGATTCAACCTGGTCCAGCAGGTGATTCAAACCCTGTGCGAGCTGCTTGTTCTTCATGGCTGGCAGCAACTCGTCGATCCACTGGGCGGCACGGACATCGGGTATGGCGCCCTCCAGGCCGTAGCCGACCTCGATTCTCGCCACGGTACGGGTCGGGACCACCAGGATCAGCAGGCCATCATCGCGGCCCGCGTGGCCCAGCTTCCAGGCTTGTGCGACCCGCAACGAATAGTCGGCCAGAGCCTGGCCCTGCGTCCCGTCGGCGATCAGGATCGCCACCTGGGCCCGGTCGGACGCCTGGATCGCACGCAGGCGGGCTTCCAGTGCTTCTCGGACAGCCGTGTCCAGGGTGCCGGTACGGTCGGCCAGAAGGCCTGTCATTTCCGGGATGGACACAGGGTCTGGCGCACCCATTGCGGCCAGCGGCACGCACAGGCAAAACCACGCGACCCAGAGGGATAGTCGTCCGCTCAGTACCCGGGGGAGGCGAAGCAGCATGGGCATCCGGAATCATAAGGCTACACCGGCGCGCCGAATCGTGTGGAATCATCGGGGTATGAACAAATCTCCACGCCCGCCCGCAGCAGCTGCCGGTGCGAGCTTCAGCACGCTGCCATTGAGCCCGCCCACGCTGGCCAACCTGAAGCAGCTGGGCTACCTTGAGATGACGCCGATCCAGGCCGCCAGCCTGCCTGCGGCGCTGCTTGGCAAGGACATCATCGCCCAGGCCAAGACGGGCAGCGGCAAGACTGCGGCATTTGCACTGGCGTTGTTGGCTAACCTGAACGCGCGCCGTTTTGCCGTGCAGACCCTGGTGCTGTGCCCGACGCGCGAACTGGCTGACCAAGTGACCACCGAGATCCGGCGCCTGGCGCGGGCCGAGGACAACATCAAGGTGGTCACGCTGTGCGGTGGCGTGCCACTGCGCGGACAGCTGGCAACGCTGGAACACGGCGCGCACATCGTGGTCGGCACCCCTGGGCGGGTGATGGACCATCTGGCGCGCGAGAGCCTCAAGCTCGACGCCCTGAATACCCTGGTGCTCGACGAGGCCGACCGCATGCTGGACATGGGCTTCTTCGAAGACATCGTGACGGTGGCGCGCCAATGCCCCAAGACGCGCCAGACCCTGTTGTTTTCAGCCACCTACCCCGAAGGCATCGCCAAGCTCAGCGCGCAATTCATGCGCGAGCCACTGACCGTGAAGGTGGAGGCGCAGCACGCCGGTGGTCAGATCGGGCAGCGCTGGTACGAGGTACGCGACAGCGACCGCTTGCCGACCGTGAGCCTGCTTCTCAACCATTTCCGTCCGGCAAGCACGCTGGCGTTCTGCAATACCAAGGTGCGATGCCGGGACCTGGCGGCCGCCCTGCGGTCCCAGGGCTTCAGCGCACTGGCATTGTTCGGCGAACTGGAACAGCGCGAGCGCGACCAGGTGCTGGTGCGCTTCGCCAACCGCAGCTGCTCGGTTCTGGTGGCCACAGACGTGGCCGCGCGCGGCCTGGACATCGCGAACCTGGCCGCCGTGATCAACGTTGACGTGACGCCGGACCCGGAAGTTCACATCCACCGTATTGGCCGGACCGGACGCGCGGGGGAGGCCGGCCTCGCCCTAAGCCTGGCCAGCATGAACGAAATGGGCTATGTCGGGCGCATCGAACAGCTTCAGGGCCGCGAATCAGAATGGCACAAGGTGGACGAATTGACGCCCACCGGAACGGGCCCACTGGTGCCACCCAGGGTGACACTGCACATTCAGGGCGGCCGCAAGGAAAAAATCCGTCCAGGCGACGTGCTCGGTGCGCTGACGGCCGACCTGGGCTACACCCGCGAGCAGATCGGCAAGATCGACGTCAACGAGTTTTCGACCTACGTCGCGGTGGACCGTGGCATCGCCAGTGAAGCCGCCAGTCGCCTGAACGTTGGGCGCATCAAGGGCAAGAGCGTCAAGGTGAGGCAGCTGGACGACTGAGCGCGGCCCTTTCAGTACACCCCGAAACGTCCGGTCCACTTGCGCTCGTAATCCATCCGGGCGAAGTGCTCGGCGATGAAGTCGATGAAGGTGCGCACCTTGGCCGACAGGTGCTTGCGGCTGGGGTATGCCAGGTTGACGGTCAGGCGCGGCAAGTCCCAGTCGTCGAGCACGGGCACCAGACGCCCCGCCACGATATCGTCGTACAGGATGTAGGTGGGCTGCACCATGATGCCCAATCCATCCAGTGCGGCGGCCCGCAGCACCTGCCCGTCGTTCGATTCGAGCAGGCCGCGCACCGATACCACACGGGTCTGGCCGTCCCGCGAGAACCGCAGTTCGTTCGGATTGTTGGCATGGGTGTAAATCAGCACCCGGTGCGTAGCCAGTTCGTCCAGATCCCGCGGCCGCCCCATGCGGCTGAGGTATCCGGGCGAAGCGGCCAGGATGCGCCGCGTTTCGGCCAGGCGCCGGATCGTGATGTTCGAGTCGGGTTCGACCTCGCGGGTGCGGATGGCTACGTCGATGTTGTTGTCGATCAGGTCCATGTAGCGGTTGGCCGCCTCGACATGGATTGCAACGTTCGGATACCGGCGCGTGTACTCGGAAAGCAGCGGAGCGATGTGATGCATGGCAAAGGACAGCGACGACGTGATGCGCAGTGTCCCGGTGGGGTTCAGTGTGCTGGCGTTGACGGCTGACTCGGCGTCCTGCAGGTCGGCCAGGATTGCCTTGCTGCGGCGCAGGAACTCCTGGCCCGGTTCGGTCAGGTACAGGCGCCTTGTATTGCGCTCGACCAGCCGCGCGCCCAGTCGCTCTTCGAGTGCCGACAGGTAGCGGCTGGCCGCGGCGTTGGAAAGGGCCAGCGCCTCGGCGGCGCGGCTCAGGCTGCCGGTCTCGGCCACCTGCACGAACAATTCCATCTCAGTCCACCGATCCACGTAGGGCTCCTGCTGTGCGCCGCGTTTTTCCGCTGCGTGGAAAAGTCATTTGCTCGCCCGGCCTTTCCCCGATTGTCGGCGCGGCCTACAGTGTGCCCTCACAGAGCTAACCCGCAAGAAGGGGACCGAAGGAGACGGCCATGCGCAACCTGACCCAGGACAACATCACCCAGGCGGTGATCGCGCGCTTCGCCGGCACGCCGGACGCGCGCCTGAAGGAGGTCATGACCAGCCTGGTGCAGCATCTGCATGCGTTCGCGCGCGAAGTCAAGCTCACCGAAGACGAATGGTTCAAGGGCATCCAGTTCCTCACCGATACAGGCCACATGTGCGACGACAAGCGCCAGGAGTACATCCTGCTGTCCGATACGCTGGGGTTGTCGATGCTGACAGTCGCGATGAACAATGAAAAGCCTGCCGGTTGCACTGAAGCCACCGTGCTGGGCCCGTTCTTCGTGGAAGGCGCACCGCACTATGAGCATGGCGATGACGTGGGCAACGGCGCTGCCGGCACTCCTTGCCGGGTGCGTTGCCACGTGCGTGGGATCGGGGGCGAAGCTGTTGCGGGCGCCGAAATCAACGTGTGGCAGGCGGATGCCGAAGGCAACTACGACGTGCAGCGTCCGCACCTGCAGCAAGCACAGGCACGCGGTGTCCTGCGCTCAGGCTCTGATGGCGGGTTTCATTTCAGGACCGTGGTCGCCGAGGCCTATCCGATCCCGACCGATGGCCCGGGCGGCGCCATGCTGCGCGCAACGAAACGCCACGCCTGGCGTCCCGCGCACCTGCATTTCATGATCAAGGCACCGGGCTACGAACCCCTGATCACCCATGTGTTTCGCGCCGGCGACCCTTATCTCGATTCGGATGCGGTGTTCGGCGTGCGCCAGTCGCTGGTCGCAGACTGGGTGGCCCAGCCGGATGGCAGCCGTACGCTGGATTTCGATTTCGTCCTCAATCCGGACCGTGCTGGCGCAAATCACGATGTCAGCCTGGCAGGCGCATCATGATCAGGCACGTTGTCATGTGGAACATCCGCGCGGACGGCCCCGGCGGGCGCACTGCGAACATCGAGCGACTCAAGCGCGGGTTCGAGTCCCTCAACGGGCGGATCCCGGGGCTGCTGCTTCTGGAGATCGGCGTGGACACAAGCGGTGTCGACTACGCGTGCGACGTCGTTTTGTATTCGGAGTTCGAGTCGCAGGAGGCGCTGGACGCATACGCCACCCATCCCGAACACTTGCGCGTGCGGCTCGAACTGGCCGACCTGCGCACGGCGCGCCACCAAGTCGATTACCGGCCCCGCGCCCGCGCCGGCACCAATGGACACCCATGGCAGGCCAAGGAGACCCGGGATGAGTGATGACCTGAACGATCAATTGCTGATACGCCAGATGGTTGAGCGCTGGGCGGTCTGGCGCGATGCCGGCGACTGGGAGCGCTTTGCCACCGTATGGCATCCCGACGGTATGATGATGGCCACCTGGTTCCAGGGGCCGTTCGCCGATTTCATCCGCGTCACGCAGGAGGGCTGGGCCAAGGGCGTAAGCATCCTGCATTTTCTGGGCGGCTCGGCAATCGAAGTGGCGGGCGATCGGGCCGTCGCCCAGACCAAGATGACCATCTCGCAGCGCGGCATGGTCGAAGGCGCCGACGGACCGGTGCTGTGCGACGTGGTGTGTACCGGCCGCTTCTACGACTTCGTGACGCGCCACGATGGTCAATGGAAGCTGCTGCATCGCCAGCCGATCTACGAGAAAGACCGCATCGACCCGCTCGACTCCACCGCGCGGCTGGTGCTCGATGCCGCGGCGCTGGCCGCCTTTCCCGAAGGCTACCGGTACCTGGCATATATCCAGACGCGCATTGGCTACAAGGTCAAGCTGGACATGCCCATGCTCAAGGGCCCGGTGGTGGAAGAGCTGTATCGGCGCGGCGCGCGTTGGCTGGCTGGCGCGCCGCTTGAGCGCTGATTGCTTCGCGACGATTTTCATGAACCAGAATCAGTCTAGCCGCCGCGCCGCCCTGGCCGCAACCATTGCTCTTGCGATCGGGCGGCCGACGTCCGCACAGACAGGCTATCCCGACCGGCCCTTGCATGTGATCGTGCCGCAGCCGCCGGGTGGTGGATTCGATTTCGTCACCCGCGCGCTGTCCGAACGGCTGGGTACACAACTGGGTCAAAACGTCGTGGTGGACAACCGTCCCGGTTCGGGCACCCTCGTGGGAACAGAGCTGGCGGCAAAGGCGGCACCGGATGGCTACACGCTGTTGACCGGCTCGATCTCGAACCTGGCCCTCAACATGGGCCTGTACCGCAACCTGCCCTATGACAGCCTGCGCGATTTCGAACCGCTTGGGCTGGCGGTGGCCTACCGCTACACCTTGATGGCCCGAAAGGATCTTGCGCAGGGATCACTGAAGGAGGTGATCGACTACGCCAGAGCCAACCCTGGGCGCCTGACCTATGCCTCGGCCGGCAACGGTTCGGGCCAGCATATTCTTGCCGCGGCGCTGTGGCAGCAGGCGGGCGTTCAGCTGACGCATGTGCCCTACCGCGGCGCCCAGCCTGCGTACCAGGATCTGCTGGGTGGGCGTGTCGACCTGTTCTTCGACCTTTCATCAACCGCCCGCGCGCAAATCGACGCGGGCAACGTGCGGCCGATCGCCGTGTCGGGCGGCGCACGCTTGGCCAATCACCCGGATGTGCCGACGATCATCGAAACCGGCGTGGCCAGGCTGGAGCTCGAATCGTGGTTCGGCCTTTTCGCCCCGGCACGCACGCCTGCCGCTATCCTTGAGCGGCTGCGCGGAGAGCTTGCGCGGGTGATCGCGTCCGTCGAAGTCGCTGACACCTTCCGCAAGGCCGGCGGCACACCGCTGAATCTGTCGATGGACGCGACGCGCGAACTGGTACGGCGCGACGTCGAGCGCTGGTCCAGACTGGTGCGGCAACTTGATATCAAACCGGAGTAACCAGAATGAACGTATTGGGAATTTCTGGAAGCCTGCGCGCCGGCTCCTTCAACACGATGGCACTGCGCGCCGCGCAGCAACTGGCGCCAGCGGGCATGACGATCAGCGTCGCTGAACTTTCGCAGGTGCCCCTGTTCAACGACGACGTCCGCGCCACCGGCTTGCCGGGCCCCGTGGTGACGCTCAAGGAGCAGGTGCGTGCGGCCGATGCGGTCCTGCTGGTTTCGCCCGAATACAACTTCTCGGTGCCCGGCGTGCTCAAGAACGCGCTGGACTGGCTTTCCCGCCCCCCCGAGCCGCCTTTCGACGGCAAGACCGTTGCCATCATGGGCGCGAGTACCGGCGTCCTGGGAACGGCGCGTGGCCAGTATCACCTGCGCCAGGTTCTGCTGTACATGAACACCTTCACGCTGAACAAGCCCGAGGTGTTCATCAACCAGGCCGCGGCCAAGTTCAACGCCCAGGGCGAGTTGACCGACGAGCCGACCCGCAAGATCATTGGCGAGATGCTTCTCGCGCTGCAGAGCCTCAAGGCGCGCGTAGGGTGAGACGCCCGGCAAATCAACCGCTACAACCGGAGACACACTCATGGCCCAACTCGAAGCCGGTGACCTGGCCCAGGCCGTCATCGACCGCATGGCAGACGCCCCGAACCCACGGTTCAAGCAGGTGATGGCGGCACTGGTCCAGCACGCCCACGCCTTTGTGCGCGAAGTCGAACTGACGCCGCAGGAGTGGATGACAGCCATCGAATTCCTCACGGCCACTGGCAAGATGTGCGACGAAAAGCGGCAGGAGTTCATCCTGCTTTCCGACACACTGGGCATTTCGATGCTGGTGGTCGCCGTGGAACAGATCAAGGGTGCGCGGGCCGTCCAGGCGCAGGTTGCGGCGGGCGCACAGCCGCCGACCGAGGCGACGGTGCAGGGGCCGTTCTATTGGGAAGGCTCGCCCGAGCTCGGGTTGGGCAGCGATATTGGCGAGGGCGCACCGGGCGAGCCGGCCTACTACAGCGGACGCGTGACCGACACCGCGGGCACTCCCATCGCCAACTGTTGCCTCGATGTGTGGTCGGGAGACGGCGACGGCATCTATGACATGCAGATGGGCGAGAAGGCCGGCATGCGGTTGCGGGCGCGCTTTCATTCCGACGCCCTGGGCAAGTACCGCTTCTGGTCGATCAAACCGACTTTTTACCCCGTGCCCGACGACGGGCCGGTGGGAGACATGCTGCGAGCCATGGGCAGGCACCCGAACCGCCCCGGTCACATTCACATGATGGTCTATGCGCCGGGCTATCAGCGCCTGACGACGCACCTGTTCGTCAGCGACAGTCCCTACCTTGACTCAGACGCCGTGTTCGGTGTGCGCAACAGCCTGATCGTCGACTACGCCTGGCATCCGGCGGGCACCGCACCCGACGGACGCACGATGGAAAAGGCGTACTACACGGCCGCCTATGACTTCAAGCTCATGCCCGCGGCTTGAACGCGTCAAAAGGAATCTGACATGAAAATCGGCAAGGCCACTGTGCCCCGTTCGGCCATTTGCACTTCCGATGAACACACCATCGTGGTCCGCGGCGCTGACCTTGCCAATGACCTGATCGGGAAGATCGGATTCGGTGACTATTTCTTCTTCCTGCTCACGGGGCAGCGGCCGGACGCTGCCGCCAGTGCGGTGCTCAACGCGACGCTGGTGGCCATCGCCGAGCATGGGCTGGTGCCCAGCGTCCAGGCCAGCCGCATGACCCTGGCCGCTGCACCCGACGCCATGCAGGGCGCCGTGGCTGCGGGCATCCTGGGCTGCGGCTCCGTCATCCTTGGCGCGTCGGAGACGGCGGGGCGGCTGTTCACGCAGATCGACAGGACCGCTGACGCAACAGGCGACCTGCAGGCTGTGGCCAAAGACGCAATTGCGGCCCTGCGGGCCCAGGGCCAGGCCATCCCGGGCTATGGGCATCCCCAGCACAAGGAGCGCGACCCCCGGGTGGCGCCGCTGTTCGAGGTATCCCGCGCCGCAGGCGCGAGCCAGCGGTTCGTGCAGATCGCCGAGGCCGTCGAAGCGGTCATTCCTGCGGTGGTCGGCAAGGAACTCAAGCTCAACGTCTCGGCGGCTATCCCGGCGGTCCTGCTGGGCGTTGGATTTCCCCTCAATGCCCTCAAAGGCGTGCCCATGCTGGCCCGCACAGCGGGTTTGATCGCGCACCTGTGCGAAGAATTGTCCGACCCGATCGGGTTCGCCCTGTCGTATCAGGCCACGCGCGAGTTCGAGTACACCGGCGTGGTGCCGGACGGTTTCGGTGCGCAGGCCGGGGAGC
>JANYAN010000406.1 GCA_025361305.1 Burkholderiales bacterium | reverse complement strand
GTTCCCCAGCCTGCAGGACTTCGAGCGAGAGTTCCCTTCGCTTTGCTTCGCGCTGGCGACGGGGGTGGGCAAGACGCGCCTCATGGGCGCCTTCATCAGCTACCTGTACCAGGCGCACGGCATCAAGCACTTCTTCGTGCTCGCGCCCAACCTCACCATCTACGACAAGCTGATCGGCGACTTCACACCCAACACGGCCAAGTACGTGTTCAAGGGCGTCGCGGATTTCGCGGCGTATCCACCCGAGATCATCACCGGCGACAACTATGAGGAGCGGGCGCAGGCATTGGGCGACTTGCTCTCGCCGGTGACGATCAACATTTTCAATATTTCCAAGATCAACTCCGAGGTGCGTGGCGGCAAGGCGCCCCGCATCAAGCGCCTGAGCGAATACATCGGCCAGAGCTATTTCGACTACCTGGCCGGTTTGCCAGACCTGGTGCTGCTGATGGACGAGTCGCACCGCTATCGCGCCAGCGCGGGCGTGCGCTCCATCAACGATCTAAAGCCGCTGATCGGGCTGGAGCTGACGGCCACGCCCTTCGTCGAGACGACCAAGGGGCCGGTGCCTTTCAAGAACGTAGTGATGGACTACCCGCTCGCGCGGGCCATGGAAGATGGTTTCGTCAAAGAACCCGCGGTCGTGACGCAGCGAAACTTCGACGCCAGCAAGATGCCGCCCGAAGAGGTGGAGCGGGTCAAGCTGCAAGACGGGGTGCGGATGCACGAGGCCACCAAGGTGGAGCTGCAGACCTACTCACGTACCAACGGCGCCAAGGAGGTGAAGCCGTTCATGCTGGTGATCGCGCGGGACACCACGCATGCCAGCCAGTTGCTCGCCCACCTGCAGTCCGACGGATTTTTCAGCGGGCGCTACCGCAACAAAGTGATCCAGGTCGACAGCAGCAAAACGGGCGCGGAAGAGGAGGAGATGGTCCGGCGGTTGCTGGCGGTCGAAAGCGTGGACGAACCGACCGAAATCGTCATCCACGTCAACATGCTCAAGGAAGGTTGGGATGTGACCAACCTCTACACCATCGTGCCGCTACGCGCCGCTAACGCGCGGACGCTGGTGGAGCAATCGATCGGGCGCGGCCTGCGGCTGCCTTTCGGCAAGCGCACGGGTGTGCCGGCGGTGGACCGACTCAACATCATTGCCCACGACCGGTTCCAGGAAATCATCGACGACGCCAACCGGGCTGATTCGCCCATACGCCTCAAGCAAGTGATTTTGGAGGCGCCTGATTCCGCCGGGAGCGGGCCGCCTCAGAGCATATCGGTCAGGCCGAACTGGGAGAGCGCCTTTGCAGGTCCGTCAGAAGGTGTCGGCGCCGTCTTCACTCAACCCCCTGGTGCCCCGGTCACTGTCCCCTTGTTCACGACAGAGCCCGAGCGGCAGGTCGCCCAACTTGCGATGCAAGCGGTGGCGGCCTACGAGCTGCGTCCAGCTGACGCGCCGACTCGGCACGCGCTGCTGAGCTCGGCCGTGCAGGCAAGCATTGCCGAAGCGGTCAAGGCGCGACTGCCACCGGTCCAGGCGAGCCTGCTCACTGGTGCCGACGCGGCTCCTGAGATCGATCTGGCCGATGTGGTACGGCGTGCGACAGAAGCGCTGGTACGCCAAACCATCGACATTCCCCGCATTGCCGTTGTTCCAAAAGGCGAAGTGACGAGCGGCTTCAGGCCCTTCACGCTGAATGTGGTTGGCTTGCACCTTCAACCCAAGGACCGGTCTCTGGTGGGGCAAAACCTGCGCACACACGAGCAGTTCACGTTGTCGGCGCAAAGCGGGCGCACCGAGCGGCGGCTGGAGGACTACATCGTCCATGCGTTGATCGACTTCGACGACATCGACTATGGCGTGCATGCGGGTCTGCTCTATGAGCTTGCGGGCCAGGTCGTTGCACACGTGCGCAGCTATCTGTCGGACGAAAACGAGGTCCGCAATGTGCTGGACCTGGATCGCAAGCTGATCGCGGCCAACATACACGCCCAGATGATGGGCCACTTCTTCGAATCTGCGACCGAGTACGCCGTGGAAGTTCGGCGGGGCTTTACGGAACTCAAGGCGCCCACGTACACCGTGGCCGCCGGCCAGCCCGTGCGTGACTTTCGCGGCACAGTGGAAGAGCCCAGCCGCATCAAGCAAATGTTGTTCGGCGGGTTCGCTCGGTGCCTTTACCCCATTCAGAAATTCGATTCGGACACCGAGCGGCGCTTTGCGGTCATCCTTGAGCGCGACGCGGAAAAGTGGTTCAAGCCTGCGAAGGGTCAGTTTCAGATTTTCTACAAACTGGGAGCGGAACACCCGGAATATGTGCC
>JANYAN010000397.1 GCA_025361305.1 Burkholderiales bacterium | reverse complement strand
ATGTCATCGCGGATGATGATGGGCCAGTAGCCCACGGGCACGTCCTCGAGTGTGGCAAAGGCATCGACGGTGGCATTGAGATCCCAGATCGGACCGACATCGCGCACCGCCTGCTTCTGCAGCGCCGCGCTGACCGGGCCTACTTTCGAGAACGGCGCCTTGGCGCTTTCGGAAACGATCGCAACTTGTCGCAGCAGCATGGCTAGGTCTCCCAAAAAAGTGGCCATATTGCTCAGCAACGGCAACATTGCGCATCCTCAAGGTTGAGGAGAAAGCCGGGTCCACGCGGCCAAATCTCATCAACCTTGAGGATGCCGCCGCCTCGCAGCCTGACGCACACTGCCCCAGCCTCGCGCAGCGAGGATTGGAGGTACCCCATGAAAGTTGCATCAACGATGCTTTTGCTGTGCGTTCTGCTGGAGGCATGCACCGTGCTGCCCACGGTGGAATACCGGGCCATCGCCGAGCCGCGGGACGCAGCTGGGCTGACCGATACCTTCTACCGCAACGAATCCACGGTCGAAGTGGCCGTGGCTGCTGGCAAGAGCGATGTCGCGGCAGTGACCATCACTTCCAGGCCGGGTGACTACAAGGCCCAGAAGCTGGGAATCAGGGCATTGACAGACTGGCGTAGCGCGACGGTGGTCAATATCAACAAGGTCGCCAATACCGACCGCATCAGCTCCGTCGGGGTCGAAGTGACGGACACGACAGTCAAGCGAATCACCGACATCGGCGCGATTGCAGGCAAGTTCATAGCCCTGATGGGCATGGTCAACCCGGATGCGTCGCCGCCCTGCATAGCGGCGGGCAAGACGGTCGCCTTGCCGGTCGGGAGCCAGATTGCCCCGGTGCAGCAGTACAAAGGCACATCCGGGGAGCCTTGCATCCAGGTCAGCCTGCAGCCACTGCCACCGGATGCGCTCAAGGCCGAAGACTGGGAGCTGAACAAGCCAACCCACAATTTCTACTATTCAGCCTGCCGCGATGCCACGATCGACGTGACGCAGGGGCCGAACCACCGGGTCAGCAAGACCGTGCGGGTGGCCGATCCCAGGTACCTGCAGTTCGTCCAGTTTCCACCCAAGGGCAGCATTGCCCTGCACAGTGAGTGTGGCGTCTCGGTACAAACCGACAAGGCCGCGCCTGATAGCGGTGCCGCGATTGTCGAAGCCCTCGAAACCCAGGCCAAGGCCATCAAGGATGCACTTGATGCCAGAAAGTAAGGCTAGGGCACGCCAGGCTCACTGGCCAGCTCGGCTTGCACGCTCTCCCAGGTGGTCGAAAAATGGCCTGGATCGGCGTGGCACGCCACGTACCGCAGTCCCAGCCGGCGCGCCGTGAAGGCGGGCTCTTCGTGCTCAGCCGCGAGAGCGGCCATGCCCAGCAACACGGGTGGCGAAACTACTCCAGCACATGCCAGGGCCACCTTGTGCACAAGGGCAAGGTTCTGGGCGTGCGTGCCGCACAGCAACAGCACGATATGCGAAAAGTCCGGCATGAGAGCGCAAGTCAGCGGCAGAGTCAGTCCGCCCCTGGCCATGGCAACAACGCGCACCACTCGGCCATCCTGCAGAAAATCGACCAGGTCGGTGCCGACGTCGCGCTCGCTCGAACCGGCATACCGCCGACGCACCACAGCCTGGCCCGAGCGCAACGCCAGCCAGCGGATCATTTCGAACGAGGCCATGGTGGCCGACGCACAGACCAGGATGCGCTGGTAGGCGTCGGGACTTGGCAGGCGCGCGGCCAGCGCGGCCGGCAACGGCGTGGACAGCTGCCGCCAGACGGCGGGCGGTGAAAATTGCTCACCGGTCTCCATCCTGTGGCGCAACCACTGAACGCGATCGGTCATGTCCGACGCGTCCTCGGCCCGCTGCACGATGGCCATCGACCACGGTCCCGGCAGCATCCGCGGGCCCCGGCTGGAATGCACGATTCGGATGGAATGGTGTCGCGGGTCGGCGGACACGCGATCCATGAGCTGGCGCAACGAATCGCCCGGCCCTTCCTTCCACTGAACGAACCAGCCTGACTGATACAGCAGCGCCGTGTACACACCGATGGCTGGGTTGTGGCGCATCGCGGCGGCGCGGATGCGCTCCATCTCGGCGTAGACAGAACTGGCAACCTTGGCCTGGCTGGCGTACAAGACGCGTGCAACCGTCTCTTGCGACAATGGCAAGAGCGCCCCATGGTTTATCCCGGAATCGAACTCGGTGCCCTCCATGGCGCCATCGTCACCCCACAGCGGGCTCCGGCACTTGCGAAATGTCAAAAGGTCGCGCGCGGCCGTCGAACGGGCCATCAAGCCTACCGCAGCCCCTTGAACAACCGCCCCAGGAAGCTGGCAATGCCCTGGATCGGATCGGGTGTGCGTGATTCGGCGTCGGGCGGCGGCGCCGGCTTTGGCCGGGGAATGTCGAACTCCATCTTTGCGTCGATCCAG
>JANYAN010000093.1 GCA_025361305.1 Burkholderiales bacterium | reverse complement strand
GACCCACTCGACGTCATCCCAGGTCAGGGTGGGATCGAACTGTCCGGCCGTCCATTCCGACAGCGAACTCATGTTCTCGACACCCTTGACATGGCCCACGATGTTGCCGAACTGGCGGCGCTGTGTGCCCAGCATGCCCAGGCCCCAGCGCGGCTTGGTCATCATGTTCAGAATGTTGGCCAGCGTCAGTTTCGGCGGCGCCGACAGGCCATTGCGCAGATCCTTGTGCCGCTGGCCGATGATCTGCAGATCGAGCGTCAGAACCAGCGCCGAGCAGCCGGCGGCCTTGGCCCGGTCAATCAGGCGCTCGATGAATGCGCGGTCTCGCATGACATAAAGCTGGAACCAGAACGGGTGGTTGTCGGTACCTTTGGCTACGTCCTCGATGGAGCAGATGCTCATGGTGGACAAGGTGAAGGGGATGCCGAATTTCCGGGCTGCGCGCGCGGCCAGGATCTCGCCATCCGCATGCTGCATGCCGGTCAGCCCGGTCGGCGCGATCGCTACGGGCATCGACACTTCCTGGCCGATCATGGTCGTGCGCGTGGTCCGCTTCTCCATATTCACGGCCACCCGCTGGCGCAGCAGGATCTTGCCGAAATCCGATTCGTTCGCCCGGTAGGTGCTTTCGGTCCAGGAACCCGAATCGGCGTAGTCGTAGAACATGCGCGGCACGCGCCTTTGCGCCAGCAGGCGAAGGTCTTCGATGTTGGTGATGACGGCCATCGCGGGTCTCCTCGAGTTGAACGGAATGCTACCGCGCCGCGCCGCGCATCGATTGAAGAATATTGACAAGTGCCGGATATTTCCTCACGCCCTGTGGCCCCGGGTCAACCCAGTCGGGCGCGATGCCTCGCAATCTGAGAACGTACCTGGGCTGGCGCCGTGCCGCCAAGGATGTCGCGCGCGTCGAGCGAGCCTCGCAGCGACAGCACGTCATAGACATCCTTTTCAATGACCGAATTGAATTGTTTCAGAACGGCCAAAGGCAGTTCCGACAGGTCGACCTGGTGCGACATCGCCGCCTTCACTGCGTGTGCCACCGTCTCGTGCGCATCGCGAAATGCCAGCCCCTTCTTCACCAGGTAGTCGGCCAGGTCAGTGGCTGTGGCGTAGCCCCTGAGTGCGGCCTTTTCCATTGCATCGGCCCGCACGGTGATGCCCTCAGCCATCTCAGCGAAGATCCGCAGCGTGTCCTTCAGTGTATCGACGGTGTCGAACAGCGGTTCCTTGTCTTCCTGATTGTCCTTGTTGTAGGCCAGCGGCTGGCCCTTCATGAGCGTGATCAACCCCATCAGGTGGCCCACGACGCGACCCGTCTTGCCGCGTGCGAGTTCCGGCACGTCGGGGTTCTTCTTTTGCGGCATGATTGAAGAGCCCGTGCAAAAGCGGTCCGCGATGTCGATGAAGCCGAAGCTCTGGCTCATCCAGAGCACCAGTTCTTCGGACAGGCGGCTGATGTGGATCATCGCCAGCGAAGCGGCCGCGGCGAACTCAATGGCGAAGTCGCGGTCGCTCACAGCGTCGATCGAGTTCTGGCAGACCCCTTCCATACCCAGCGCGCCGGCCACCTGTTCGCGGTCCAGCGGGTAGCTGGTGCCCGCCAGGGCTGCAGCGCCCAGCGGCAAGCGATTCACGCGCCGGCGAACATCGGTCATGCGCTCGGCGTCGCGGCCGAACATCTCGACGTAAGCCAGCATGTGATGGCCGAAGCTGACGGGTTGCGCCACCTGCAGGTGTGTGAATCCCGGCATGATCACGTCGGCATTACGTTCAGCAAGCCCAAGCAGCGCCCGCTGCAAGTCGCCAAGAAGGGCCAGGATCAGGTCGATCTCGTCCCGCAGCCATAACCGCACGTCGGTTGCGACCTGGTCATTGCGGCTGCGCCCCGTGTGCAGCCGCTTGCCGGCGTCTCCCGCCAATTGGGTCAGGCGTGCCTCGATGTTCAGGTGCACGTCTTCCAGGTCGAGCTTCCACTCAAACTTGCCTGAATCAATCTCCTGCGCCACCTGGGCGAGGCCCTTTTCTATCGCGGCGTGGTCCTGGGTCGAAATGATGCCCTGCTTCGCCAGCATGTCGGCGTGCGCTAGCGACCCGGCGATGTCGGCGCGCCACAATCGCTTGTCGAAAAACACGCTCGCCGTGTAGCGTTTGACCAAATCGCTCATCGGTTCCGAAAACAGGGCCGACCAAGCCTGTGATTTCCTGTCGAGCTGGTTCTTGGGCGTCTTGGACATACAAATGGAAACAGAAACCGGCTATTGGTTCGCCCGGATGGGTTTATGGACAGGCTTCACCAATAATCGGGTTGCAAAACCCTGACCTCGATGAAAGATTCCCAAATTTTATCGGCCTTCCAGGAAATGCCGGCAGGGCCACCTCCGGTGAGGCCGACGCGTGCGCTGGTCTTCGACGCCTGCCATGTCGGTGTCGTGCTGCGGGCCGTCCTGTTTGTCGAAGCGGTGATGGGTGTGGGCGCGATGTTTGGCGCGAACGCAATGGTGGACTGGATGTGGCGGGTGGCAGCCCTGACGGGCGCCGCATTGCCGGCAACCCTTCTCTGGCTGGTGGTGGCGTGCAGCCTCAAAAAAATGCTGGCGCGGCTGGCGCCGCAGGCGCAGCAGATGTTCGGCATCGCCCTGGGTGCGGTGTCGGGACTGTACGGCTGCGCCATGATGGCGCTGGTGGGCGTCGCGGGACCGGTTCCCTGGGTCGCATCCAGCTTTGCCGGCGCGCTGTTGTCCGCGGCCCTGGTGGCGGCGCTCGTGCTCAGGGCCAAGGGGCGCATGCCGGCGGCGGCGACCGCGCGCCTGGCTGAATTGCAGGCCCGGATCCGGCCGCACTTCCTGTTCAATACGCTCAACAGCGCCATTGCACTGGTGCGCCAGGACCCCGCCCGGGCCGAGACCATCCTGGAGGACCTGAGCGACCTGTTCCGCCACGCCCTGACCGAGCCCGGCGAATCGGTGACGCTGGCTGAAGAAGTCGAATTGGCGCGCCGCTATCTGGCCATCGAGCAGGTGCGTTTCGGCGACCGGCTGCAGGTCGAATGGTCGCTTGACCCGCAGGCTGGGGCGGCGCGGATGCCGCCGCTGCTGCTGCAGCCGCTGGTGGAGAACGCTGTCAAGCACGGTGTGGAGCCCAGCGCCAATGGGGCCCAGATCAAGATCAGCACGCAGCGCCGGGGCGCCACTGTTGTACTGAAAGTCACCAACACGGTTCCGGCCGGCCAGGGCCGGCCGGGGCACGGCGTCGCGCAGGACAACGTACGCGACCGGCTGCGGCTGCTGCACGACGTTCAGGGCCAGTTCCAGACCGCCCTCAAAGATGGCATTTACCAGGCTCGGGTTGAGGTGCCGGCATGACGCTGCGCCTGTTGCTGGTCGACGACGAACCGCTGGCCCGCTCACGCCTGCGCACGTTGCTGGCCGAGTGCGCCGCACCGATGGCCATTGTCGACGGTGAAGCGTCCAACGCGGCGCAGGCGATGGAAATGCTGGCCCATGCTGCCTTTGACGCCGTGCTGCTCGACGTCCATATGCCGGGCGCGGACGGTGTAGCATTGGCCAGGGCCCTGAAGGCGCTGCCGCTGTCGCCCGCCGTGGTCTTTGTTACAGCTCATGCCGAGCATGCCGTCAGCGCCTTCGAGCTTGAAGCCGTCGACTACCTGACCAAGCCGGTACGGCTCGAGCGCCTCCAGGCCGCGTTGCAGAAGGTGGAACGCCGGCTCTCGTCGCCGGCCGGTGCGTCGGGACAGCCCGAGGCCGACGTGCTGGTGATCCAAGACCGGGGCCGGACCGAACGCCTGCCGCTCTCTGAGGTGCTGTATCTGAAGGCCGAACTCAAGTACATCACCGTAAGGACAGCTGCGAAGAGCTATATTCTGGATGCGTCACTGAGCGATCTCGAGGAGCGCCATGCGGCTTGGTTCCTGCGGGTGCATCGAAATGCCCTGGTGGCTCGTCGGGCGATCAGGGCGCTGGAGAAGCATGTCGATCCGGAAGAAGGCGAAGGCTGGGCGGTGCGCCTGAGTGGAATCGACGAACTGCTTGCGGTCTCACGGCGCCAACTCACCGCGGTGCGCGATGCCGTGTCGGGGTGACAAGAGCCGTTCGGACCTGGCAGGCATGCCATTGACGAGGAACCATGAGCGAACAACCCTCCGAAATTCAGCTGGCCCCCCCCGTGGCAGCCGCCGAACCAGATTCGCCTTTGGTGAGCGAGGTGACGCAGGCGCCGCCAGCGGCGACCGACCCGCCCAAGGCGCCGCCGCGCGCCCCGGTCAATGTACGCAGCATGACCCTGGTCGTCCTCACCGTGCTGGCTGTGCTGGTGACGCTGCAATGGGCCAGTGCGTTTTTTATTCCGCTGATGCTGGGTTTCATGCTCAGCTACGCGCTTTCGCCGGTGATCAACGTGCTGGAGCGGCGGCGTATCCCGCGGGCCATCAGTTCTGCCGTGTTGCTCATCGCCATTCTCGGCGGGCTCGGAGCGTCGGCGTGGGCCTTCAGCGACGACGCCAACCAGCTGATCGAATCCCTGCCCGAGGCGGCCGAGAAGCTCAATGATGCCGTGCGCGCCTTTGGTGGGGGTGGGACGACGCCGCTTGAGACCATGCAGGTGGCGGCTTCCAAGCTCGAACAGGCCGCCGAGGAGGCGGGCGCCGCAGCCGCTACCGGAAGAGGCGTGCAAAGGGTGGTGATAGAGCGGGCGAGGTTTCGCATTCGCGACCATCTCTGGAGCGGGACGATGGGGCTGGTGAGCTTCGCCGGGCAGACGGCACTGGTCACTTTCCTGACCTACTTCCTGCTGATTTCAGGAGACACATTTCGGCGCAAGCTGGTCAAGATCACCGGCCCCAGCATGGCAAACAAGAAGATCACCGTGCAAACGCTCGATGAGATCACCGCCCAGATCCAGCGCTACCTGCTGGTGCAACTGCTGGCCAGCGTGCTGGTGGGTGTCGCGACGGGCCTCGCATTCTGGGCACTGGGTTTCAAGCACGCCACAGTCTGGGGTTTTGCCGCTGCATTCCTGAACCTGGTGCCCTACATCGGGTCTGTTGTCGTCACTGGCGCGGCTGCTTTGGTTGCCTTCATGCAATTCGGCGAAGTGAGGATGGCCCTGGTGATTGCCGGAACATCCCTTGTCATCCATACGCTGATCGGCAACCTGCTCACGCCCTGGCTGACCAGCCGCGCCAGCAGCATGAACCCGGTCGCCGTATTCGTCGCCGTGCTGTTCTGGGGCTGGCTATGGGGCGTGTGGGGTCTGCTGCTGGGCATCCCGATCCTGATGATCGTCAAGGCCGTGTGCGATCGAGTCGACGATCTCAAACCCGTGGGTGAGTTGCTGGGTGCCTGAGCCGTCAGCCGGTATTGCGCAGACCGGCGGCGATGCCATTGATCGAGATGTGGATGCCGCGCCGGGTCGGCTCGTCGACGTGACCCTCGCGATAGCGACGCACCAGTTCGACCTGCAGGTGATGGAGCGGGTCGATGTAGGGAAAACGGTGCTTGATCGATCGCTGCAGCCCGGGATTGCCGGCGAGCCGCTGCTTGTCACCCGTGATCTGCTGCAGCGCCTCCACGGTCGCGTGCCATTCGGCCTCGATCGCACCGAAGATGCGCTTTCTCAGGCGGGCGTCGGTCACCAGTTCGGCATAGCGCGAAGCCAGTGCGAGGTCGCTCTTGGCCAGAACCATGTCGATATTGGAAAGCAGCGTGCGAAAGAATGGCCACTGGCGATTCATCTTCTGGAGCAGCGCCAGTGCGTCCTTGCGCGGCAGTTCGTGGGTGCTGTCGAGAAACTGGCGCACCGCAGTGCCGAAGCCATACCAGCCAGGCAAGGTCAGACGGCATTGGCCCCAGCTGAAGCTCCAGGGGATGGCGCGCAGGTCCTCGATACGCTGGGAGGGCTTGCGCGATGCCGGGCGCGAGCCGATATTGAGTTCGGCGATTTCCCGGATCGGCGTTGAACTGAAGAAGTAGTCGGTGAAGCCCGGGGTTTCGTAAACAAGGGCCCGGTACGCGGCCATGCTGGACACCGACAAGGCCTGCGCTGCTGTCAGGAATGCCTTGGGCGCCGGCTTGGTTGGCTGCAGCAGCGTGGCCTCCAGCGTCGCGGCCACGAGCGTCTCGAGATTGCGCCGGCCGATCTCGGGGTTGGCGTACTTGGAGCCGATGACTTCGCCCTGCTCGGTCAGCCGGATCTGCCCGCGCACTGTGCCAGGCGGCTGGGCCAGGATCGCCTGATAGCTCGGGCCGCCGCCGCGCCCCACCGTGCCGCCGCGGCCGTGGAACATGCGCAGCTGGATGTTATGGCTGTTGGCCAGCTGGTCGAACAGCTCGACCAGTGCGATCTCGGCCCGGTACAGTTCCCAGTTGCTGGTGAAGATGCCACCGTCCTTGTTGCTGTCGCTGTAGCCGAGCATGATGTCCTGTTCGGCGCCGGAACGCTGCGTCAGGGCCGCGATGCCGGGCAGCGCATAGAACTCGCGCATGATGGGTGCCGCATTGCGCAGGTCTTCGATGGTCTCGAACAGCGGCACCACGATCAGGTCGGCCACGGCTTTGTCATCCAGGGTGCCGCGCATCAGGCCGACTTCCTTTTGCAACAGCAGAACCTCCAGCAGATCGCTCACCGCCTCGGTGTGGCTGATGATGTAGTGGCGGATGGCCAGGACACCGTATCGCGCGCGTACTTGCCTGGCGGAATCGAAGATCGCGATTTCGCTGCGACAAAGTTCCGAGTAATGCGCTCCGACCACGCGCAGCGGCCGTGACTCCGTGAGCAGGCCGACCAGAAGCGAACGTCGCTGCTGCTCCGTCAACCGGGCGTAGTGGGGCTCGATGCGCGACACAGCCAGCAACTCGGCAACGACTCCCTCGTGCTTGTCCGAACTCTGGCGCAGGTCCACCGTGGCCAGATGAAAACCGAATACCTGGACGGCCCTGACCAATGGATGCAATCGCTGTGCCTCGAGCGCCTGGCCGTGGTGGGCCAGCAGGGAGCCGCGGATGGTGCACAGATCGGCCAGAAAGTCTTCGGCCAGGAGGTAGGGATTTTGCGGAGCGACTGCATGTCGGGCCGCGTCACCGCCGGTCAACAGCTTGAGCGTGGCAGCAAGCCGCGAGTATATGCCGGTCAGCGCCCGGCGGTACGGTTCGTCCTGCCGGTGTTCGTTGGTGTCGGGCGAGCGTTCGGCCAGCGCCTGCATTTGCGGCGTCACGCCAACCAGCAAGGCCGATAGCGACAACTCGCCCCCCAGATAGTGCACCTCGGTCAGGTAGTGGCGCAAGGCCACTTCGGACTGCCGCCGCAGTGCGTGGTCCAGCGTCTGGGCGCTCACGTTTGGATTGCCGTCGCGGTCGCCGCCGATCCAGTGGCCCATGCGCAGAAAGCTGTGGACCGGGTACTGGCCCAGTTCGCTTTCCAGCTGGGCGTACAGCTTGGGAATTTCGCGCAGGAATGTCGCCTCGTAGTAGCTGAGTGCGTTCTCGATTTCGTCGGCCACCGTGAGCCTGGTAAAGCGCAGCAGCCTCGTCTGCCAGAGCTGCAGCACGCGCGAGCGCAGCTGCAGCTCATTGGCGGCCAGCTCGCGCGGCGCCAGTGCGTCCTTGGGCAGGGCATGAAACTTCGTCTCGTCGCGCGCCTGCAGCAACTGGGCGATGTCGCGTTCGGCGTCCAGGATGCTCTTGCGCTGTACCTCGGTCGGATGCGCGGTGAGCACGGGCGAGACATGGCCTTGGGCCAGCGTCTGCGCAACCGCCTTGTTCCCTATGCCGGCCCACCGCATGCGCGCCAGAGCCACCTCGATACTTCCTTCCTGTGTGTCGCCGGCGCGCTCATGAATCACCCGCCGGCGGATGTGATGCCGGTCCTCGGCCAGGTTCGCCAGATGGCTGAAGTAGGTGAACGCGCGGATCACGCTGACGGTTTGCTCGCCAGAAAGCGACTTCAGCAGGGTCTTGAGGGCCCTGTCGGCTTCGTGGTCGGCGTCGCGCCGGAACGCGACCGATAGCTTGCGAATGCGCTCGACCAGTTCGTAGGCCGGAGTGCCCTCCTGCTCCCGGATCACGTCGCCCAGGATCCGTCCGAGCAGACGGATGTCCTCGACCAGGGGGCGCTCGTTGTCCTTCGCACGCCGTGTCGGCGAATCGGGGCGCGATGCTGGCATGGACGGCTTCTCCTTGCAGGGGCTGGCTGCGTGCTTAATATTTGAGCAGCCCTCATGCTAGCATCGACCATCCCCGAGAATTACCAACAGGTTACGACATTGAGCAAGCTTGTGATCGCCACCCGTGAGAGCCGCCTGGCCCTGTGGCAGGCCGAGCACGTGAAGACACTGCTCGAGCAGCATGGCCATGCCGTTTCGCTGCTGGGCATGACCACCCAGGGCGACCAGATCCTGGATCGCAGCCTGAGCAAAGTTGGAGGCAAGGGCCTGTTCGTCAAGGAGCTGGAGGCTGCGCTGGAAGACGGCCGGGCCGATCTGGCGGTGCATTCGCTCAAGGATGTGCCAATGGAATTGCCCGAAGGCTTCGTGCTCGCCTGCGTGATGGAGCGCGAAGATCCGCGCGATGCGCTCGTGTCCGTCCGATTCGCTGGCCTGGCAGACCTGCCTCAGGGAGCCTGTGTCGGGACGTCCAGCTTGCGGCGTGTCGTACTGCTTCGCGCGCTTCGCCCCGATCTGAAAATAGAGCCCCTTCGCGGCAACCTGGACACCCGCCTGCGCAAACTGGACGAAGGGCAGTACGACGCCATCGTCCTGGCCGCCGCCGGCCTGATGCGCCTGGGCCTGCAGTCACGCATCCGCCAGCTGTTCGAACCATCCGACATGCTGCCCGCGGCCGGCCAGGGCGCGCTGGGCATCGAAGTGCTTGCTACGCGTACCGATCTTCTGGACTTGTTGTCGCCGCTGACCCACCAAACCACCTGGTTGTCTGTGGCCGCTGAACGTGCTGTCAGCCGCGCCATGGGTGGCAGCTGCTCGATGCCGTTGGCGGCATTCGCAGGGTTCTCTGGCGAATACCTGCAACTGTCCGCCGCCTGGGGCGATCCCGACGGTGCCGGGCCGCTGGTGCGCGCCCGCTCGGCAGCGGCGGTGGCGAACCTGGAGCAGGCGGACGCACTGGGTACGGCCGTCGCCGCCAGGCTGCGTGCTGCAGGCGCGCGGTGAACACGCCGGGCCCATGCGCGTCATCGTGACCCGGCCGCAGCGCGAAGCCAAGCGCTGGGTTGACGATCTGCGGCAGCTCGGTCTGGAGCCCGTGGCGCTACCCCTGATCGAGATACGCGATGCGGACGATCCAGAGCCGCTGCGTGCTGCGTGGCGGATGCTGGCCGGCTACCGCGCCGTCATGTTTGTCAGCGCCAATGCGGTGAGTCGCTTTTTCGCGCATCAGCCTGTAGCGGCCGGCGCGTGGGACGGTCAAGGCGTCAGTGCCCGCGCATGGGTGACGGGCCCGGGATCGCGCCGGGCCCTGGAGGACAGCGGCCTGGCCTGCGCACTGATCGACGCCCCGCCGACGGACTCCGCGCAGTTCGATTCGGAAACTCTATGGTTGCATGTGAAAGCCCAGGTGGGCGCAGGCGACCGTGTGTTGATCGTGCGAGGCGCCGACGCCCGTGGGACAATTGCTGGCCGAGAATGGCTTGGCGACCAGTTGCGGGCGGTTGGGGTCCACGTTGATACGGTGGCAGCGTATCAGCGGCGCCTGCCCGAGCTTGGCCCGCTGCAACGTGACCAGGCCGTGGCGGCGGCAGCTGACGGCTCGGTATGGTTGTTCAGCAGTACCGAAGCCGCAACCAATCTGGGCGCGCTACTTCCGGGCCAGCACTGGGGCAGTGCCCGCGCAGTGGCAACGCATCCGCGCATCGCCGACGAAGTCAGGCGTATTGGATTCGGTGTTGTTTGCCCGTCACGGCCGCAGATCGACGCCATTGTCGCGTCTATAAAATCCTGTCGATGAGCTCCGAGCCACTGAACCCGCCTGGCGCCTCGGTGCAAGGACCGGCCGTGGCGCAGGAACCGCCACGTCGTGATGGCGTGCGGCTTTCCCGGGGCACCCTGTACTTGCTGCTTGTCTTTTCGCTGGGCGCTCTGGGGGCAAGCGGCCTGTTGTGGCAAAAACTTTCCACAATCCAGGAACAACTTGCGCGGCAGAGTGCTGATTCTGGCGCCAACGCGATTGAAGCGCGGGCCCTGGCCCGTCAGGCCCAGGAGCTGGCGCGCGATACCGCCGCGCGGCAGGCCGTGATGGACCAGCGGCTGGGCGAGGTCGCGCTGCAGCGTGGCCAGCTCGAGGAATTGATCCAGAGCCTTTCGCGCTCACGCGACGAGAACCTGGTGGTCGATATCGAGTCGGCCCTGCGGCTGGCCCAGCAGCAGGGTCAACTCACGGCCAGCACCGACCCGTTGCTGGCCGCGCTGCGTACCGCCGATCAGCGGTTGGCCCGCGCCG
>JANYAN010000383.1 GCA_025361305.1 Burkholderiales bacterium | reverse complement strand
TGATGTACCTGGCCGACGCCCTGGGCCGCGCCAAGTCGACCGAGCGGGGCGCGGTGATCGAGGCGCTTTCGAGCAGCACCTTCGCTGACCACTTCATGCCGTACGGTGCCACCAAGATGGTGAACGGCCAGAACACCGGCGCGCAGCCGCTGATGACGCAGGTGCAGGGCGGCGACATCAAGGTGATCGTGCCGCGCGAATACCGCGAGATCGACCCGGTGTTTCCACTGAGGTCGTGAAGCACCTGGGCGCGAACGCATGATCGATGCCGGCATCGTCTTTTCATCCGTCCTCAACGGCCTGACGACCGGCGCGATCTATGCGCTGATCGCACTGGGCCTGACGCTGATCTACGGCGTGCTTCACATCATCAACTTCGCCCACGGGGCGTCACTGATGCTGGCCCTCTACGCCGTGTTCATGCTCAAGGACAGGCTGGGCATCGATCCCTATCTGGCGTTGGTCCTGGTGGTGCCCGGGATGTTCGTGCTGGGCTACCTGCTGCAGCGGGTCGTGATCAACCGCGCCAGCCACGGCAAGGACGAAAACATCCTGCTTGTCACTCTGGGCCTGGCCATCATCATGGAGAACCTGGCGTTGCTGCTGTTCAAGAGCGACACGCGCACGATAGAGACGGCTTACACGCTCACCACCGTCGCTCTCGGCCCGGCAATGATCGCGTTGCCCAAGCTGATCGCGTTTGGCGGGGCGCTCGTGGTGTCGGCGCTGCTGCTGCTGGTGGTCACGAAAACCGACCTGGGCCGCGCCATCCGCGCCGTCGCGAAGGAAAAACATGGCGCGAGGCTGATGGGCATCGATGTCGACCATATCTACGCCATGAGCTTCGGCATCGGCCTGGCGTGCCTCGGCGCGGCGGCCTGCTTTCTGTTGCCGGCCTATTACGTCAATCCGCAGGTGGGCAGCGGCTTCGTGCTGGTGGCTTTCACCATCGTGGTGCTGGGCGGCATGGGCAGTTTTGCCGGTGCGCTGCTGGGCGGCCTCCTGATCGGGGTGGTGGAATCGCTGGGCGGCCTGTATATGGGAGAGTCGCTGGGGCAAGTGGGCATCTTTGTCATTTTCATCGGCGTGCTGCTGCTTCGGCCCCAGGGCCTTTTTGGAGCCAGCGCGTGAAGGACTGGCTGTCGATCGCCGTGTTCGCGCTGGTCGTTGCGTGCGTGCCGCTGACCACGGGATCGGGCGTGGTGCTGAACTTCGTCATGATGGCGCTCTACGCCAGCCTGATGGCGCTGGCCTGGAACATCCTGGGGGGCTTCGGCGGCCAGTTTTCCTTCGGCCATGCCCTGTTCTTCGGCACCGGCGCCTACGTGCAGGCCATTGCGCAAATGCAGGGCGGGCTCAATCCCTGGCTCGCCCTGCCACTGGCCCTGGCCGCGAGTGCGGGTGTCGGCCTCTTCGTTGGCGCACTCTCGTTTCGCTACGGGTTGAAAGGCTCGTACTTTGCGCTGGTGACGCTGGCCTTCGCCGAGGTCTTCCGGATCGTCGCGCTATCCGTGCCGTTCACCGGTGCTGGCGTCGGCCTGATGCTGCCGCTGCGCGAGTCGCCCACCAACATGCAGTTCGGCTCGCGCGCGGGCTTCCTCTGGCTGGTGCTGGGTCTGGTCGTGCTGGCCCTGGCGGTGAGCGCCTGGTTGCGGCAGTCGCGCCTGGGCGCCTACCTGCAGGCGGTCCGCGACAACGAAGACGCGGCCCGGGCCGTGGGGGTGAACCCGTTTCGGGTCAAGCTGGTGGCCATCGGCCTATCCGGCGCACTGATGGGCGCAGCCGGCGCGTTCTATGTGCAAGTGTTCCAGTACATCGACCCGGCGATCGCCTATGGCCCATCGACTTCGGTTGAAGCCCTGGTGGCGGCCATCGTGGGCGGTATGGGAACGCTGTGGGGCCCGGTCCTGGGCGCCGTGGCGCTGCACGTTCTGGCGGACCTGACGCGCAACCTGTTCGGGCAGTTGCCCGGCATCAACATGGTCATCTACGGTTGCGTCCTGGTGCTGATCATGATGTTCCTGCCTAGCGGTATCGCCGGCGTCGGCGTACCGGCGCGCTGGCGGCGCGACCGTCCCCGGGAGGGCGGCCGTGGCTGAATCGCTGCTTGCGGTCAAGGGTGTTTCGCGCTCGTTTGGCGGCCTCAAGGCTGTTAGCGATGTCAGCCTGGACGTACCTCAGGGCAGCCTTTGCGCACTGATCGGTCCCAACGGTGCCGGCAAGACCACGCTGTTCGCGCTGGTGTCGGGCTTTCTCAAGCCCGAGCGCGGCAGCGTGCATTTCCAGAGCCAGGACATCACCGGGCGCGAGCCGCATCGCAATGCCATGCAGGGCATGACACGCACTTTCCAGATCGTGCAGCCATTCGCCCAACAGACTGTGCGCCAGAACATTGCTGTGGGAGCGCACCTGCGCACGCCCGGGCGCAGGGCGGCGCTGGCACAAGCCGAGTCGGTCGCGGCGCGGGTCGGGCTCGCCGCTCAACTGGACCGTCCGGCGTCCGAACTCACGGTGGCCGGCCGCAAGCGCCTGGAACTTGCGCGCGCACTGGCGACGCAACCGCAACTGCTGCTGCTCGATGAGGTGCTGGCCGGCTTGAATCCAACCGAGATCGCCGAGATGATCCCCGTCGTGCGCGGCATCGCGGACAGTGGCATCACCGTGCTGATGATCGAGCACGTCATGCAGGCTGTCATGAGCCTGGCCGAGCGTGTCTGGGTGCTGGCCCAGGGGCAACTGATCGCCGCCGGAACGCCGGCCCAGGTAACCCGCGACGAACGTGTGATCGAGGCTTACCTCGGTCATGGCACGGCTGCGCGGCTGCGCGCCGCGGAGGTCGCCGCATGAATGCGCTGCTGAAGGTACGCGGTTTGCGCGCAGGCTATGGCGCCGTCGAGGTGCTGCGCGGCATCGATCTTTCCGTCGCAGAAGGCGAGGCCGTGGCGCTGCTGGGCAGCAACGGCGCCGGCAAGAGCACGCTCAACAACGTGATGTGCGGCATCTATAGGGCCTGGTCCGGCTCGATTGCCTTCGACAGCGCCGACCTGACGCATGCGCACTACCGCGACGTGGTCAAGGCTGGCCTGATCCAGGTGCCCGAGGGGCGCCGTGTTTTTCCCAACCTCACGGTGCTGGAGAACCTGGAACTCGGCGCTTTCACCCGGGCGCGGGAGCGCCGGGCCGTCAACCTGGAACGCTCGTTCAAGCTGTTTCCGCGACTGCGCGAGCGTTCGGGCCAGATCGCGGGCACCTTGAGCGGAGGCGAACAGCAGATGCTGGCCATCGGCCGGGGCCTGATGGCCGAGCCGCGCCTGCTGATCCTGGACGAGCCCTCGCTGGGCCTGTCGCCGCTGCTGGTCGAGGAACTCTTTGCCTTGATCCGAAGCTTGCGCGACGGTGGCCTGGCCGTACTGCTGGTCGAACAGAACGTGGGCCAGTCGCTGGAGGTGGTCGACCGCGCCTACGTGATGGAAAACGGTGCGATCCGTTTCTCGGGTCTGCCGGCCGAGCTGCTGGGCAGCGATGAGTTGCGGCGCGCCTATCTGGGCCTTTAGGGAATCGTTGACACCATGGAATTTTCAGAAATGAAGCGCCGCGATCTCGTCAGAGCCTCTGCCCTGCTCCTGGCCACGGCAACTGGCCCGCTGCGCGCGCAAGCCGCACCGATACGCATCCTGGTGGGCGCGCCTGCCGGCGGCACGACCGACACCATGGCGCGTACTCTTGCCATCGAACTGGGCAAGAACCTGGGCCGGGCGGTCGTCGTGGAAAACCGACCGGGCGCGGGCGGCAATATTGCGGCTGAAGCCGTGGCCAAATCGCCACCCGACGGCACCACGCTGCTGATGAGTTTCACCAGCCACGCGATCAATGCGTCTCTCTATCCCAGCCTGCCGTTCGATCCCGAACGCGACTTCACGCCGTTGACGATGGTGTCGACCTCGCCGGCCATGCTGGTGGCCCATCCTTCGATGCCAGCCAGCACCCTGAAGGAATTGATCGCCCTGGCCAAAGCCAGGCCAGGCAAGCTGAACTTCGCCATCGGGGCGATTGGCTCGTCGGTGCATCTGGCCGGGGACGCGTTCAAGATGATGTCGGGCACTTACATCGTCAACATTCCCTACCGTGGTACTGCGCCGGCCATGCAGGATGTGTTGGCCGGACAGGTGGAGATGATGTTCGCCAATGTGGGCAATGCCCAGGCGTATCTGCGCGCGGGCAGGTTGAAGGCGCTGGGGGTGACCAGTCCGAAGCGGCTGGCCGCCTTTCCCGATGTTCCGGCGATTGCCGAAGTGCTGCCCGGTTACGAAACGAACGCGTGGTTCGGCCTGTTCGGACCCGGGCACATGAGTCCGGAACTGGCCAGGCGCATCAGCGACTCGGCCCGGCAGGCCATCGCCACGCCCGAACTGCGCCGCCGCATCGAGGCCGAAGGTGCCACGCCCGTGGGCAATTCGCCCGACGAGTTCGCCCGCTTCGTTCATGCCGAAATCCAGCGCTGGGCCAAGGTGGTCAAGTTTTCGGGAGCCAGGCCGGAATGAGCGGCGCACAGACACTGGCGCAGAAGCTGATCGCGCGGGCGGCGGGAAAGACGCAGGTCACGCCTGGTGAAATCGTGAACTGCCGGGTCGACCTGGCCATGTTTCACGACTCGTCGGGGCCGCGGCGCCTCAAGCCCATGCTGGAAGCGCTTGGCGCCTCCATCTGGGACCCTTCGCGCATCGTGCTGGTGATGGACCACTACGTGCCCGAGCGCGACGAGGAATCGCGTCGAATCGTTCGCATCGCGCGCGACTGGGCGCGCGACCAGGCCCTGCCGCATGTGTACGACAGCCAGGGGATCTGCCACGTGGTGGTGCCACAGCGCGGGCATATCCGCCCGGGCATGTTCTGCGTCGGCGGCGACTCTCACTCGCCAACGGGCGGGGCGTTCGGCGCCTACATGTTCGGCATCGGCAGCACAGAAATGCTGGGGGTGGTGGTCACCGGCGAGATCTGGCTGCGCGTGCCGCGCACCATCCGCATGCAGTGGGACGGGCGGCTCGCTGCAGGCGTCGTGGCCAAGGACATGATGCTGCACATGATCGGGCGCTTCGGCATGAACGGCGGCCAGTACCAGGCGCTGGAGTTTTGCGGCGACGCTGTGCAAGCCCTGTCGATGGCCGAGCGCATGACGCTGGCCAACATGAGTGCCGAGTTGGGCGCGCAGGCGGGTCTGGTGGCGCCGGACGAAACCACGCAGCAATGGCTGGCGGCTACTGGCGCACCGGTGGCGGACATTTCGGGCCTGCATACCGATATGCAGGCGATGGCTGGCCCCGGCTGCGAGACCCACCGCTTCGATGCCGCTGCACTCGAGCCTCATGTGGCCGCGCCGCACAGCCCGGCCACTGCCACAGGTATCGGCCATCATGCCGGCGTTGCGGTGGACGTAGCCTACATCGGCGCATGTACCGGCGCCAAGCTCGATGACCTGCGTGCGGCAGCCCAGGTGCTGCGCGGTCGCCGCGTGGCCAAGGGAGTGCGGTTGATGGTCGCGCCGGCCAGCCTGAACGACCAGGAGGCCGCACGCGGGGAGGGCGTCTTGCAGGCCCTGCTGGACGCGGGTGCCGAGCTGTTCCCTACCGCATGTGGCGCGTGCGCCGGGTACGGCGAGACCATGGCGGACAACGCCACTGTGATCTCCAGCACGGCGCGCAATTTCAAGGGCCGGATGGGTTCGCCTACCGCGCAGGTCTATCTGGCCTCGCCCTACACGGTGGCCGCTTCGGCACTGCGCGGTGTGATCACCGATCCGCGCGAGCTGATGCAGGAGCGACCGGAATGAGCGCCAGCCAAGGGTCCGGCGCCCGCGTCTGGCGCCTTGGCAGCGACGTCGATACCGATGCCCTGGCGCCCGGCCACGCGATGAAGCACGGCATCGAGGTGATCGCGAAGTACTGCCTCGAATCGCTGCGCCCCGACTTTGCTGGCGGCGTGCAGCCGGGCGACGTGATCGTGGCCGGCCCCAACTTCGGCATCGGTTCCTCGCGCGAACAGGCCGCGGCCGCGCTGGTCCAGCTGGATGTTGCCGCGGTGATCTCGCCATCGTTCAGCGGCTTGTTCCTGCGCAACGCCTTCAACGTTGGTTTGCTGCTCCTGACCTGCGAGCAGGCTGAACAGATCGCTGAAGGCGAACGCATCGACTTCGACGCGCGCGCCGGACGCATCGTGCGCGTCGGTGGCCAGGTGCTTGCCGCCGAACCGATACCCGGCTTCCTGCTCGACATGGTCGAGGCGGGCGGCCTGCTGGCCCAGCTTCAACAACGTTTCCAACCCAGGACTTCATCATGAGTGCCAAGCCCTATGAGCTGCTGATCAAGAATGTTCGCGTGGTGCGCCCGCATGGCAACACCGTGCATGAGGCTGATATCGCCATCACGGGAGGGAAGTTCGCCAAAGTTGCGCCCTGCATTGACGTCACGCTGGCCAGCACCGTGCACGACGGTAAGGGCCGGCTGGCCTTTCCCGGCGTTGTGGATGCCCACATGCACAGCGGCATCTATTCACCGCTGGATGAAGATGCCGTGAGCGAAAGCAAGGCCGCTGCCATGGGCGGGGTGACATCCAGCCTCAACTATTTCCGCACCGGCCAGTATTACCTGAACAAGGGCGGGCCCTACAAAAAGTTCTATCCGGAGGTGCTCAAGACATCCAAGGGACGCTTTCATGTGGACTACGGCTTCCACCTCGCACCCATGGACAGCACGCACAACGGCGAGATCGAGATGCTGATCGAGAAGTTTGGCGTGGCCAGTTTCAAGATATTCATGTTCTACGGCTCGCACGGCCTGCACGGTGCCAGCGACAGCCAGCGCCAGTTTCTGATGATCGGCGAGAACGAGCGCTATGACTATGCGCACTTCGAGTTTGTGATGCGTGCCATCCAGGCTGCCCGGGAGAAGATGCCCGAGCGTGCCTCGCAGATCTCGCTGTCGCTGCATTGCGAGACCGCCGAGATCATGACGGCCTATACGAAGATCGTCGAGAAAGACAAATCGCTCAAGGGCCTGGCCGCGTACAGCGCATCGCGGCCCCAGCACTCCGAAGGCCTGGCCGTGTTCATTGCCAGCTACCTGGCCAACGAGACGGCCTTGCCCAACATCAACCTGCTGCACCTGAGTTCGCGAAAGGCTGTGCAGGCGGCGCTGATGATGGCCGATGTGTTCCCGCACATCGACTTCAGGCGCGAAGTGACGATAGGCCACCTGATGCTGGACATCGGCAGCAAGGCGGCGGAGCTGGCCAAGGTGAACCCGCCCATCCGCCCGCGTGAGGATGTCGAGTTCCTGTGGCAGGCGCTGCTGGCCGGCGAACTTGACTGGGTGGTGAGCGACCACGCCTGCTGCCGCCACGAGATGAAGATTCCCAAGCGCTATTTCGGCAACATCTGGATGGCCAAAAGCGGCTTCGGCGGCACCGAATACCTGCTGCCCTCGCTGGTGAGCGAAGGTACAAGACGCGGCATGAGCTACAACCACATGGCGCAGGTGACCAGCTGGAATCCGGCCCAACGCTACGGCCTGAACCGCAAAGGTGACATCGTCGAAGGTTTCGACGCGGATATCGCGCTGGTCGACCCGGCCAAGACCTGGACCATCTCGGCCAAGGGCTCGCCGTCGACCCAGGGTTACACGCCGTTCGAAGGGCTGGAGCTGTCGGCACGGGTCGAAGAAACCTTCCTGCGCGGCCGGCTGATCTACCAGGACGGCAACGTGATCGGCAAGCCGACGGGCCAGTACCTGTTCCGGCCGACGGCCTGAGCCCGCAATGATCCTGCCCGAGCCGAGCGTCGTGCGGGCGGCGGCAGCGCCGCAAGGTGCGCCCCAAGTGCCGGTGGCCATCGTCGGTGCTGGCGCTTGCGGGCTCACCGCAGCGCTGATGCTGGCCGATGCGGGCATCGAGTGCGTCGTTCTGGAGCGCGACCGTGCACCTTCTGGTTCGACGGCCTTGTCCTCCGGCTTCATTCCGGCGCCGTGCACCCGGGTGCAGAAGGCGCACGGAATCGAAGACAATGCGGCGCTGCTTGAGGGCGACATTCAGGCCAAGGCGCGTGGCGCGGCTGCGCCGCAGCTGGTGCGCGCCTATGCGCAGGCCATCGGACCCACCCTGGATGCGCTCGAGCAAAGACACGGCCTTGAGTTCGAATTGCTGGACGGCTTCCTGTATCCGGGCCACAGCGCGCTGCGCATGCACGCTGTACCTGAGCGCACGGGCGCGGCGCTGATGAGCCGGTTGCAGCGCGCTGCCGATGCCGCCGGCATCGCCGTCATCAGCCAAGCGCTGGTGCGCGAGTTGTGGGTCGGCGAGGCTGGGCAAGCAGTTGGCCTGGGTTACCTGCGCCCGGATGGCGGGATGGAACAGTTGGCCTGCGACGCGCTCTTGCTGGCCTGCAATGGCTTCGGCGGCAATCCCGATCTGGTGGGCGAATTGCTGCCCGAGATGGCACAGGCGGCCTTTGCAGGGCATGTCGGCAACGACGGCAGCGCCATCGCCTGGGGGCGTGCGTTGGGCGCCAGACTTGCTGACCTGGGCGGCTACCAGGGCCATGGTTCGTGGGCGGTGCCGCAAGGTGTGCTGGTTTCGTGGGCACTGATGATGGAGGGCGCGATCCAGATCAACGGCCTGGGCCGACGCTTTCATGACGAAACCCAGGGCTACTCCGAAGCGGCAGTCCAGGTGCTGGCGCAGCCGGGTGGCGTTGGGTGGGATGTTTTCGACGACGCGCTGCTGGCGTTCGCCCAGCAGTTCCCCGATTTCCATGAGGCGCAGGCTGCAAAGGCCGTGCGCCGCGCCGACGGGATTGAAGAATTGGCCAACCTCGTCGGGTGCGAATCCGGCACGCTGCGAGCTACGTTGGGCGGCGTCATTGCCGGCGCCGTGGCGCCAGATGGCCGCAAGTTCAAGCGCGCACTGGTGCCGCCCTACTACGCTGTCAAGGTGACTGGCGCACTGTTCCATACGCAGGGTGGCCTGGACATCGACAGCCAGTGCCGCGTGCTGCATCAAGGCGGGATGCCCTGGCCCAACCTGCTGGCCGCAGGCGGCGCTGCCCGCGGCGTTTCGGGCAACGCCGTGTGGGGTTATCTGTCCGGCAATGGGCTTCTCAGCGCCGTCGCGGGCGGTGCGATCGCTGCCAATACCGTCGCGAAACTGCTGCGTGCAAAGGAATCGAAATGACGCTGAAACAACGCCTTCAATCGTCCCGGCCGCTGCTGGCACCCGGAATTTATGACGCCCTCAGCGCGCTCGTGGCGCAGCAGGCCGGCTTCGAGGCGCTCTATCTCTCGGGCGCATCGATTGCCTATACCCGGCTGGGCCGTTCGGACGTCGGGCTGACGACGGCCAGCGAGGTAGCGCAGACGCTGTCGCTGATCACCGAGCGTGTGTCCTGCCCTGTCATCGTCGACGCCGATACCGGTTTTGGCAACGCGCTGAACACTCAGCGCACGGTGCGCGAGTTCGAACGCGCGGGCGCCGCGATGATCCAGATAGAGGACCAGACCTTTCCCAAGCGCTGCGGCCACCTGGACGGCAAGGCGGTGATTCCGGTCGCGCACATGCAGGGCAAGCTGCGCGCCGCACTGGACGCTCGGCGCTCTGGTGACACGCTCATCCTGGCGCGCACCGATGCCTTGGCCGTCGAGGGGCTCGACTCCGCGCTCGAGCGTGCCGAACGCTATCTGGAGTGCGGTGTGGACGCGCTGTTCGTCGAGGCGTTGCGCGCGCCGCAGCAGATGGACGCTGCCTGCGCTCGCTTCGCCCAACGCCTGCCGCTGCTGGCCAACATGGTGGAGGGCGGCAAGACGCCGGTTCAGTCGGTGCAGGAACTGGGCGATCGTGGGTTTCGCATCGTGATCTTCCCCGGAGGCACCGCGCGCGCCGTGGCACACACGTTACAAGCTTATTACACGAGCCTGCAGGCCCGTGGCAGCACTGCGCCGTGGCAGGACCGGATGCTCGACTTTGATGGCTTGAACCGGCTGATTGGCACTCCGGAACTGATGGCCGACGGTAAACGTTACGAATCGTGACCCGCAGGCAACCTATCGCCCGGGACAGGGACCATGATGGGTCCGGCGCTCAGGCTGATACGCCGCGCGCGTAAGATGGCGCCGGTTGACGCGACAGATGGATTTGCCGGAGATCGACTGTGTCCCTATCCAATCAGACCCTGGTGCTTGGTGGCGGCTGCTTCTGGTGTACCGAAGC
>JANYAN010000373.1 GCA_025361305.1 Burkholderiales bacterium | reverse complement strand
GCACTGAGCTTGACGGTGGAACCGTGTGAGTACGCGAAGTCCTCGGTCATCGCGTAGCCCTCGACCAGGTTCAGGCCCAGCCGCCGATACCATTCGATCAGTTCGGCCGGGATAGGCGCCGAGCCGCTACCGGCCATGCGCACCTGGTCGAGCCCCAGGCCCGCCAGCACCTTTCGGCCAACGGCCTTCCTGACCAGTGGGATCCTGAGCAGGCGGTCCAGCTTTTTCGGCGGCATCTTGCTGAACACACCCTGCTGGAACTTGAGCCACAGGCGTGGCACCGAAATAAACGTGGTGGGACGCGCTCGCTGCAGATCCTGCACGAAGGTGTCGAGCGAATCCGCAAAGAACAGGTGGCCCTGCCCATGCACGAAGGCGCTGCACTCCACCCACGCCCGCTCGAAGCAATGGGCGAGGGGAAGGTACGACAGCGCGCGCCAGGGCGCGTCGACGCCGATTTGCTCGCGCACACGGTCGACAATGCCCACGCCGACGCGCGTGACGCCGGCAAAGCTGTGCATCGCACCTTTGGGTTGCCCGGTCGAGCCCGAGGTGTAGATCAGCATCGCCAGATCGTCTGCGGCCCGGTGTGGCCGGCCAGGCAGCGGCGGCGTGCGCGCCACGATGGCGTCCCAGGTGTCGAAGTCGGTTGACGGGGCCAGCGGGAAACCGATGCAAGGCAAGCCGGCCGGGACGCCCGAAACCTGTTGCGGCCAGGTGTCGAGCTTCCCAACGAACAGCAGACTGGCCTCGCTGTGTTCCAGTACGAAGCGCACCGTTTCGGCGGATTCGGTCGGGAAGATCGCCACCGTTGTGTAGCCGGCCATCCAGATCGCCAATTCCGCCATCAGGAAGTGCGCGCAATTCTTGGACAGGATGGCGATCCGCGCACCGGGTTCGAAGCCGCGATCTTTCAGGTGGGCCGCCATGCGGCGCGACTGGTCGACCACTTGCGCCCAGGTGTAATCCACCGCCTTGCCACCGCCCACGGGCTGAGTAAGGAACACCTTGTCCGGGTGCGCCGCCTCGTGGTCCAGCACGTAGTCGAGAATCAATCTTTCTGTCGTCATGGCTGCTCCGTCATTGTTTGCGTTGCGCGTTGCGCCTCGCGCGCGCCGGGGTGCAGGGTACTTGGGATGCTGGAGGGGCGACTACTGGTGGATTCCCGTGGACTTCCGTGCACCTCTGGGTTGGTGCAACTTCTAATCCCAGACGATCTCGTGCCGAATCACCAGCGGATCGAGCCGCTCGTTCATCTGATGCTCCAGCCCAGCGCGGGCGGCCGGCGCAACGCCCTGCGCGGTCACCGTGATCAAGCTGCCGTGGACGGCGTGCGAGCCCACTGTCACGGCCAGCCGGACATCGCCGAAGCTCAGATCCGCCAGCATCTGGTTCACCACGCGCTGCGCCGCGTTCCAGCGCAATGACGGCTTGAACACCTTGCCGACTGCCGTCAGTGGGAGCGCCTCTAGCAGCAGCACTTCCACGGGCACGGCAGCGCGTTCGGGTGTGCGTTCGCGCACAAAGTTGTGAAGCTCGGACGGCTCGACCGGCATGCCCGGCTTGAGCTGCACGAAAGCCACCGGCAACTCACCGGCATAGGCATCGGGCTGGCCCACCACAGCTGCCAAGGCGACAGCCGGATGCTGGTAGAAAACCTCTTCAATGGCCATCGGATCGATGTTGTGGCCCCCGCGAATGATCAGGTCCTTGGCCCGCCCGGTGATCCACAGGTAGCCTTGCGCATCCAGCCGCCCGAGATCGCCCGAGTTGACCCAGCCGGGCAGGGCGAAGGCATCGCGATTGTGCTTGTCGCTCAGGTACCCCGAAAAGACGCCGGGGCCCTGCATCGCCACCACGCCGATTTCATCGACTGCGCAATCGCGCTGGTAGTTGCCGCTTGCATCCATGGCTACGATCCGCACCCGGCTGTAGGGAACCGGATGGCCAACCGAGCCCAGCCGAACAGGCCGGTCCATATAGCTGATGGTGTGCACGCTGGAGGTTTCCGTCATGCCATACACCTCCAGCACCGGCGTGTGAAACTGCTCCTGCAAGGCCTTGCCCACCGCCACGGGGATGCCCGAGCCGCCGCCCGAGCAGCGCTGCAGGCTCGATACATCGGCGCCGTCGACCGGAATACCCAGCGCGGCGGCCAGCACCGTGGGCACGCCGCCGAAGGTAACGGGCCGGTAGCGCTCCACCAGCCGCCACACGTTGCGGATTGAATTCGGGTTGCGCCAGCCCGACGCACTGAGCACCACCATGGCGCCGCCTGTGGCCAGGGTCGCGAGGCCCTGGGTGAGTGCGCCACCCACATGGAACAGCGGCAGGCCGAACAGCAAGTTGCGCCCCGGTTCGGCATTCAGCATCAACCCGACCACCCAGGCCTGATAGACCTCATTGCGATGGGTGTGGCGCACCAGCTTGGGCGTACCCGTCGTGCCGCCGGTATGAAAGTAAGCGGCGGTGTCTTCGGGCGCGATCTGGCGCCCGCTTGTGAGGCGCTCGGCCGGAAAGCCAGCCACCAGCTTGTCGTAATCGAACACGCCCTCGGCGGCGGCCACGCCGGCGTTGACCAGCACGATCGCCTTCAGGTTGGGCAGGTCGGCGCGGATGCTTTGCACTTTCTCCCAGATATCGGCGCCGGCCGTCGGACCCAGCGCCACCAGCACGCGCGCGTTGGCGGCGCGCAGGATCTCGCGCAGCTGGCCCGGTTCCAGCAAGGGGTTCACCGGATTGGCAATCCCGGCAGCCTGCGCTCCGAACAGCGTGAAGAAACTCTGCGGCACCAGCGGCAACAGAATGCTCACCACGTCGTTCGGACCGATGCCCAGGCTGGCGAGCATGTTGGCGGTCTGGGTAACACGACCCAGGAACTGGGCGTGCGAGACGGTGACCGGCGTTTCCCGGGGGTCGGACGTTGGCAGGAACAGGATGGCCGGCGCCTTGGGGTCACACGCTGCGCCCAGCGCAATGGCCTCGTAGGTGCTGCGCGCGGCAATACGTTCGTCGTACGGCGAGGCTTCGAAGGCGGCAAGCCGCGCGTGATCGGACAAGTCAGGCCAGGCCGACCCGATCAGCCGGTCCAACGGGTGCACGTGTTCCATGGTGAGACTCCTGGCATGGTCAAGCCTGCATTGGACACGGTCACCCCTCCGCCAGCCATCGGGACTGTCCCTGTTGCGCTGGCGCGGGTG
>JANYAN010000345.1 GCA_025361305.1 Burkholderiales bacterium | reverse complement strand
GCCACCCTGGTGGCCGGCACCACCGCATGGCCGGGCTGTACCTATCTGGCCAGCGGCGCGACCTTCTGGTCGATGGCGCCGAATATGCTCTGCCCGTCGCGTCCCTTCATCTCGATGCGAATGGTGTCGCCGAATTTCATGAATTCGGTCGAAGGCTTGCCATCCTGGATGGTTTCGATAGCGCGCCTCTCGGCGATGCAGCTATAGCCTTTGGGCCATTCGGTCTTGCCGCTGGCGCCGGCCACGCCCTTGTTGCTCACTGTGCCTGAGCCGACAATGCTGCCGGCGCGGACGTTGCGCGTCTTGCCGATGTGGGCGATCAGCTGGCCGAAGTGGAAAGTCATTTCAGGGCCCGCATCGCACATGCCGACTTTGCGACCGTTCCAGGTGCTTTGCATCGTCAGGTTCAGGCGCCCCTGGTCCCACGCAACGCCCAATTCGTCCAGCGTCACGGCCACCGGGCTGAAGGCCGTGGCCGGTTTGCTCTGGAAGAAGCCGAAGCCCTTGGCCAGCTCGGCCGGAATCAGGTTGCGCAGGCTTACGTCGTTGGCCAGCAGCACCAGGCGGATGCCATCGAGCGCCTGCTCGGGCGTGGCGCCCATCGGCACGTCGCCCGTGACCACCGCAACCTCGGCCTCGAAGTCGATCCCGTAGTCTTCCGTGGGCACGACGATGTCGTCGCACGGGCCCAGGAAATCGTCGCTGCCGCCCTGGTACATCAGAGGGTCGGTGTAGAACGAGGGCGGCACCTCGCTCGTGCGCGCTGCCCGCACCAGCTCCACGTGGTTGATGTAGGCCGACCCGTCAGCCCACTGGTAGGCGCGCGGCAACGGCCCCATGCACTGGGTCGGATCGAACGGGAAGGCATGGCGCGCCTTGCCGTTGTTGAGCTGGTCGTACAGATCCTGCAACTGCGGCGAAACGAAGCTCCAGTCGTCCAGCGCCTGTTGCAGCCTGGCGGCGATGCCGGTCGCATAATGCGCCATGCCCAGGTCGCGCGACACGACCACCAGCTGGCCATCGCGCGAGCCGTCCCTGTAGGTTGCGAGCTTCATGAGATTTGCCCCCGGGCATTGGATGCGCTAGAGTCGATAGACATTACGCATTGTGAAATGAATTTACCTAATCGTAATTGTATCGGAAGCCTTGGCGCATGAAGGAGCGCGCCGGGATCCAGTCGGTCGAGGTCGGCTTCAGCTTGCTGGATGTCTTGGGCAAGGCACCGGGACCGCTGATGCTGCGTGACCTGGCAGCCGCGGCAGGCATGAGCGCAGCCAAGGCCCATCGCTATCTGGTGAGCTTTCAGCGGCTGCAACTGGTGGTGCAGGACGCCATCAGCACCCGTTACGACCTGGGCCCGGCTGCCCTCAAGCTGGGGCTGGCTTCCCTCTCGCGGCTGGACGCAGTCAGGCTGGCACGCGAGCGCATTGGCGGGCTCATGGAGCGCATCGGCCACACGCTGGCGCTGGCGGTCTGGGGAAACCGCGGACCGACCATCGTGCACTGGGAGGAGTCCGCCCAGGCCGTCACCGTCAATCTCAGACTGGGCGATGTGATGCCGTTGCTGGCATCGGCCACGGGTCGCTGTTTCGCGGCCCATGTGCCCAAGGAAGCGATCGCGCCGATGCTCAGGGACGAGATGGTCCTGGCCCAGAAGCAGCGACGGACCGACGTGCCCTCGTCCATGGCGCAGGTGAGGACCTTGCTCGATGAAGTGCGTCGACGCGGCTCCGCCCGCGTGGTCGACACCTTGTTGCCGGGGATCGTCGGCTTCTGTGCGCCAGTATTCGATTCGGACGGGCACATCGTGCTTGGAATCGTAGCGCTGGGGCCCACCGGCGCCTTTGATCCCGCCTGGGACGGCGAGGTCGATCGGCCGTTGCGTGCCGCCGCAAGCCGGTTGTCCAGCGACCTGGGGTTCAGCGGGTGAATCGCGGGCCGGCGCCACGTTTCCTGGCCGCCCTGACGACCGCAGTCGTCGCGGCTCACCTGCTGACGCTTGCAGCGATGCCGAAACTGGCGCCGGCGGCAGAGCCGGTACGGGCCGGCGCCTTCATCGCGCGGAGCATCCCGGCCGGACCGGCCGTCGAGGCGCCCGCCTTGGCGCCGCCACAACCCGCGCCGCCAACCCCGGTCCGGGTCAAGCGCCGGGCGGCCGCAGCAGCGCCGCTTCAGCCTGTTGCCGGCGCCGAGTCACCCGCGCCAGCTCGTGAGCAGTCCGCCCAGGTTGAGCTTGTGGCGCAGGCGGCGCCCGCCGGCGTGACGCCGCCTTCGACCCCACGGGAAAAGCCAACCGCTGTGGCCGGCGGCTCGAAAGCGACGCCGTTCAGGGTGCCCGGCCCGGTCCATTTGCGGTACAAGGTCAATGCTTCGGTGCGTGGCTTCTCGCTGCACGCCGATGGCGAACTGCAGTGGCAGCACGATGGCGCCGATTACGACGCCAAGCTGGAAATCCGGGGATCGTTCTTCCCGACGCGCACCGAACGCAGCATTGGCCGAATCACTGCCCAGGGCGTTGCACCGACCCGCTTTTCAGACCGCTCGCGCAGTGAGGAGGCCGCCCATTTCCAGCGTGAAAAGGGCCTCATCACGTTCAGCAGCAATCGACCGGACGTGCCGATGCAGCCTGGCGCGCAGGACCGCCTGAGCGTGATGCTCCAGCTCGGGGCCTTGATTGCCGGCGATCCAGCCAGATACCCGGCAGGCACGTCCATCACCGTGCAGACCGCCAGCACGCGGGACGCCGAACCCTGGGTCTTCACCGTGGAGGGCGAAGAAGAATTGGCGCTGCCGGGCGGCGTCATCAAGGGCATCAAGCTCAACCGCAATCCGCGCCGGGAATTCGACCAGAAGGTAGAAATCTGGCTCGCCCCCA
>JANYAN010000330.1 GCA_025361305.1 Burkholderiales bacterium | reverse complement strand
GAACTGCCCGACAGTCGGCTGCCACAGGTTGATTTACTCGATGGCGCGCTGTTGCGACAAGATACGGTTGCATCTGAGACGCTGGAGATGACCAGCCGCATGATTGAGAAGAAGCTGAAGGATTTCGGTGTTGATGTCAAGGTGGTGCTGGCTCAACCCGGTCCTGTGATCACGCGCTACGAGATTGAACCCGCCACCGGTGTCAAGGGCTCGCAAATTGTGGGTCTGGCAAAAGATCTGGCGCGATCTTTGAGCCTGGTGTCGATTCGCGTGGTCGAGACAATTCCGGGCAAGAACCACATGGCGCTGGAGTTGCCCAACGCCAAACGCCAGTCGATCAAGCTGTCCGAGATTTTGGGCTCGCAAATCTACCACGAGGCCAAGTCCATGCTCACCATGGGTCTGGGCAAAGACATCATTGGCAACCCGGTGGTGGTGGACCTGGCCAAAATGCCGCACGTTCTGGTGGCGGGTACCACCGGTTCAGGCAAATCGGTTGGGATCAATGCCATGATATTGAGCCTGCTCTACAAAGCCGAGGCGCGCGATGTCCGGATGTTGATGATTGACCCCAAGATGCTGGAAATGTCGGTCTATGAGGGCATTCCGCATTTGCTGTGCCCGGTGGTGACCGACATGAAGCAGGCCGCCTACGGCCTGACCTGGTGCGTGGGCGAGATGGAGCGCCGCTACAAGCTGCTGAGTAAAATGGGCGTGCGCAATCTGGCCGGTTACAACGCCAAGATTGACGAGGCGAAGAAGGCCGGCGAGAGCGTTGCCAATCCCTTCTCGCTGACCCCCGAGTCGCCCGAGCCGCTGGCCGCTCTGCCCTACATCGTGGTCATCATCGACGAGTTGGCCGACCTGATGATGGTGGTCGGCAAGAAGGTCGAAGAACTGATCGCCCGCCTGGCGCAGAAGGCGCGCGCCGCCGGCATCCACCTCATATTGGCCACACAGCGCCCGAGCGTTGACGTGATCACCGGCCTGATCAAGGCCAACATTCCCACCCGCATTGCCTTCCAGGTCTCCAGCAAGATCGACAGCCGCACCATCCTGGACCAGATGGGCGCCGAGGCCTTGCTGGGCATGGGCGACATGCTCTATATGCCCAGCGGCACGGGTTTTCCGGTGCGCGTGCATGGCGCCTTCGTCAGCGACGAGGAAGTCCACCGCGTGGTCGCCTACTTGAAACAGCAGGGGGGCGAGCCCAACTACATCGAAGGCGTGCTTGAGGGCGGCACGGTGGATGAGGATGGCGACCTCAACGGCGGCGAGGCCGGCGGTGCCGCCGAAAAAGACCCGATGTACGACCAGGCGGTGGAGATCGTGCTGAAGAACCGCAAGGCGAGCATCTCGCTGGTGCAGCGCCACCTGAAGATTGGTTACAACCGCGCCGCCCGGTTGGTGGAAGATATGGAAAAGGCCGGTCTGGTCAGTGCCATGAGCACCAACGGCCAGCGCGAAATCCTGGTGCCCGACCGGGTCGAGTAGGTTCTCACGAAGGTTTCATGGTCAAGCTGATTGCTACAATTTTTATAGCGGCATGCGCTGTGTCTGTCGAGGCAGGCGGGCTGGACAGTCTGGAGGCTTTCGTCAGGACGGCCCACAGCGGCCGCGCCGACTTCACCCAGGTCGTGACGTCGCCGGCCCGGGACGGCCAGGCGGCACGCACCAAGACATCGTCGGGCACCTTTGAGTTTGAGCGGCCCAACCGCTTCCGCTTCAATTACCGCAAACCATTCGAGCAGGTCATCGTCGCCGACGGCCAGACCTTGTGGCTGCACGACATCGACCTGAACCAGGTGACGGCGCGCAAGCAGGCGCAGGTGCTGGGCTCCACCCCCGCCGCCCTGATTGCCGCGGCACCGGATCTCGCTGCGCTTAAGAAAGACTTCACGCTGGAGAGCGCGCCCGAGCGGGACGATCTGCAGTGGGTCATGGCTACGCCCAAATCCGCGGACGGTCAGCTGCGCAGCGTCAGGGTGGGGTTTCACGGCGCCGATCTGGCGAAGCTGGAGATATTCGACAGCTTTGGCCAGCAGTCGGTGATGACCTTCACCCACATGGAGGTCAACGCCGCGGTTCCCGTCGCCAACTTCCAGTTCAAGCCGCCAGCGGGAACCGACGTCATCCGCCAATAGCGTCTCAGTGAGCGAAGTGACCCCAGAGGTAGAGCAGCAAGACGGCGCCGACGACGGAAAGCAACAGGCCGGCAGGATGGACAAGTGCACCGTCAGCGGGCTTGCTGAACAGGCGCGCAATGAATCCGCCGACGAATGAACCGGCTATGCCAAGAAGGCCGGTCATCACGAGCCCGATATTTTCCTGTCCGGGCATGATCCAGCGCGCGATGGCGCCCACAATGATGCCGACAATGAACATCCAAAGTAAATGAAGCATTTCATCTCTCCTATCAAGTCATTCACCGAAAGCGCCGCCTCTGGACGCTCTACCTCTGAGCATCGCCTGTTTCCTGCGCTGGCTCCGTCAGGGTTTACCTGCGGGCGTTGTCAAGACAGCGCCCTGACAAGGATCGGCAGGCTCACGTCCATCCGGTAGTCCACCGACGTGTGGTCGTCGGCGAACTCCTCGTAGACATGCTGCACGCCCTGCGCGGCCAGCCGCTTGTGCATGCGCCGCGCGCCATAGACCAGGTTGTATTGGTCGACGTCGCCGCAATCGATGTACAGCGCCTTCATGGCCTTGAGCCCCAGCCCATGCTGCTCCACCAGCGTCAGCGGGTCCCACGCCATCCAGTTCGCCCAACGCTCCGGGACGATCTCGCAGGTGTCCAGCGTGACCGGCAGCCGCACGCCGTAACGGGCTTGAGGGTCGGGGTCGAAGCTGGCAGCCTGCGCGAACATCATCAGGATGTGGATGTCGCTGTCCTTGGGCTTCTTTGCTTGCCAGAAGGCGTCCACCCATTGGCCGACGTCGGGCTGCTGGGTCAGGGCCCGCAACACCTGAACGAATTCGTGGCGGTAAAGCAGCTCGAAACCCATGTCGCCTGAATGCACCGCTGCGGCGCTCCAGAAGTCAGGGTGCAGCAGCGCGTGCACCATTGCGCCATAACCCCCACTCGATTTGCCGAAGACGCCACGCCGGCCCGCGCCACCGCAACCGAACTGGGCTTCGACCTGCGGCACCGCTTCGGTCAGCAGGAAATCGTCCCACCGGCCCATTGCAATCGAATTCACATACTGGTTGCCGCCCAGCCTGGTGAAGCAATCCGGAAAGGCAACGACCACCGGCGGCATCTGGCCTTCGGCGATCAGGCGGTCGAGCCGCTCGGGCAGGTTCTCGCCAAAGTTCTTCCAGTTGGTATGGGCCGGGCCGCCGGCGGTGAAGCCCACCAGGTCGACCAGCAGGGGCAGGCCGCGTCCGTCATGGCCATGCGGCACATAGACATCGATGATGCGGTGGCTGGGATCGCCAAGCAGGTTGCCCTTGAGCACCCGGCTGTCGAGCGTCAGGCGTTGAACGGTGCCGGCCGGTGTGCCTGGATTTTTTTGCATGGGGTCCTCGTTTCAAACTGGGTGCCATTGTCCACGGATGTGTCATCCTTGCCCGACATGCCTTTGACGCAAGGAGACAACACGATGACCATCCGCCGCCTATGGCTTGCCGCCGCATTGGCGCTTGCCGTGCCCATTGCATTGGCGCAGACCGCCTGGCCCGAGAAACCCATCCGCATCATCGTGCCCCTGCCGCCCGGGGGCCCGAGCGATATCGTGCTACGCGGTGCCGCCGAAAAGATGCAGGCAGTGCTCAAGCAACCCATCATCATCGACAACAAGCCCGGCGCCGCGGGGAACCTGGGCGCCGCCGAGGCTGCCCGGGCCGCAGCCGACGGCTACACCTGGCTGTGGACCACCGATACGTTGCTGACCGTGAACCCGCATGTCTACCCGAAACTGAACTTCAAGCCGGAGGACCTGCAACCCGTGATGCGTGCCAGCGCTTTCAGCCAGACCCTGGTATGCAACCCGACCCTTGGCTTCAGGAGCGTCGCCGATCTGGTGAAGGCGGCCCGAGAAAAGCGGCTGACTTATGCGTCGGGCGGCGCCGGTTCGCCCGGTCACCTCACCACAGAGCTGTTCAAGACCGTGACCGGGATCGAGATGACGCACATACCGTACAAGGGGCCCGCCCCGGCGATGCAGGATGTGATCGGCGGCCAGGTCGACTGCGGCTTTCTCGCCGGTCCGACTGTCTTGCCGATGGTGCGCGCCGGCAAGCTGGTGGCGCTCGCGGTTTCGGGCGCAAAGCGCTCGCTCCTGCTGGCCGACGTGCCCACCGTTGCCGAAGCCGGATACCCCGGATTCGACGCCACGTTTTCGCTGGTGCTGTTCGCACCCCGAGGCATTCCCCGCAGGGTGATCGACGCCATGCACGCCGCCCTCACGGAAGCGCTGAAGCAACCCGGCGTAGCCGAGCGTCTGCGCCAGACCGACCAGGAGGTGATCGCCGACTCCCCCGAGGCCAGCGCGGCCAGGCTGGCGGCGGACTTCAGGACTTGGGGCTCCGTGGCCCGAAAGATCGGCCTGCAGCTGGATTGATCCGCGGCACTGCTTGCCTATCTCGTACTACCATCGGCTGCCATGTCATCGAACTCCCTTGCCGCACTGGAGCGGCTGCGCTTCGAGCGCGGCCCTGACGTGACGAATTCGAAGCTGGCACTGTTGAAGCGGTTCGCGCGCAAGCCGATGGGAAGCGCCCGCGCGGTGCTGCGGCTGCACGAAGCTCTTTGCTTCATCCGGGCCTACCCGGGCAACGCCGCCGTGCTGGCGCAGGCCGAGTCGATGCTGGAGGGCTTCGAGCGTCGCCGCGACGTTCGGGCGCACCGTGCGGCGCTCGCGGACACCGGCATCGCCGGAACCCCGATCCACTATCGCTTTTTCGCCGAGCAAGCCCAGTGGCTCGCAACAAGGTGGCCGGACCATTTGCGGCTGGACCGCGGCGATGTGGACTCGGAGCAGCGTGTCGCGCGCGCGTTGCCACCGCTGCTGACGCGGGCCGAAGCCACGGCGCTGGCCGAATTGAAGCTGACGGGATACGCCGCGCTCGACCAGCTTCGCGCAGAGGGCGAAACGGATGCCGTCTTCCTCCTCAAGCGCATTGCTGCCATGAAAGCTGATGGCTGGCTGCGCGAGTGGTTCACGGACACTGTCGACGCGAGTTTCGTTCTCGCGCCTGGACCCGACACGCCCTCACGGACCAAGGCGAGATTCAAGGCGTTGCCGGTTGATACGGGCCACGAGCCCCTGCCAGGCACTCGCCCCGACCTGCGCACGGAGCTCTTGCGCGCGCCCCGCCCGATGCGGCGCCTGCCGGCGCGCTTTGGCGCCGAGATGCTTGACCTCGCGCGCGGTGCCATGGTCACTCGCGCGCGGTCGCTCGAGTCCTTCTCGTTCGGCGATGCCCGGGACGTCTGGCTGGTCGATGATGGCGACGGACTTGCCTTCGCATTCATCGGCGTGATCCCGCAGCGGCGCCATGCCATCGCCTCATACTATGGCGGCCTGACCTTGCGTAATGGCGTGCCCATCGGCTACACACAGGCCGACATCGTCGGCGGTAGCGCGGCGCTCTCCTTCAATACGTTCGAGACCTTCCGCGGGGGCGAGGCCGGCTTCACGTTTGCCCGATGGCTGGCGGCGCTGCGTCACATGTTCGGCGTTGCCTCGCTCAGTGTCGAGCCGTACCAGCTTGGCATGGACAATGATGAAGCAATCGATTCCGGCGCCTGGTGGTTTTACTTCAAATTCGGCTTCAGGCCGCGGGACCCGGCCGTTTTGCGGCTGGCGGAAGAGGAACTCGCACGCGTGCGGCGCCGGCCCGGCCATCGCTCGACACCCACCGTCCTGCGCCGGCTGGCGAAGTGCCACGTTTTCTTCGAGCTGGACCCGCGGAACCCGCGGCCGCTGATGTCGCAGGCCGCGCTGGGAATGCAATCGGGGGCGGCGCTTTCCAGGCGGGCTGGCTCAGACCGCGAGCGCGGCGTCGACGAGGCGAGCGCGGCGTTGTTGCGCCAGTGCGGCCTCGAGACGCTTCGCGGTTTCACGCAGGACGAACGCGAGGCGTGGCGCAGGTTCGCGCCGATCGCCGCGCTACTCGACGTCGGTGCCTGGCGGGCTGGGCAGCGCCACGAACTGGTCGATGTGATCGGTGCCAAGGCAGGGCGCAGCGAGCGCGATTTCATTACCCGCTATGCTGCCCACCCACGGCTCGATGCCGCGCTCGTGCATTGGTGGGACACAAAGTGCTAAATTTACCCATGGCTACAGTTGAAGAACGGCTTGCTGCACTCGGACTCACCTTACCCGAGCCCCTGAAGGCGCCGCCAGGCGTCGTGCTTCCGTTCCAGTTCGTCAGGGTCTCAGGGACGAAAGCCTTCATCTCCGGTCACGGCCCGACGAATGCAGATGGTTCGCTGGCCGCTCCGCTTGGCAAGGTGGGACGGGATGTCACTCCGGAGCAGGCCTACGTCTCCGCCCGGCTGACTGGAATGGCCATACTGGGCAGCCT
>JANYAN010000327.1 GCA_025361305.1 Burkholderiales bacterium | reverse complement strand
AAGCTCGAGTCCGACGCCGACCGCGTGATGCGTTCGGCCATGAGCAAGCTGTTTCGCGAAGAACCCGATGTGCGCGAGGTGCTCAAGCTCAAGGCGATCTACGAGCTTCTCGAGACCATCACGGACAAGTGCGAGGACGTGGCCAACGTGATCGAGGGCATCGTCCTCGAGCATTCCTGAACTGTCCGGGGCATAGCTGATGGAATCCGTGCAAGCCGCCCTTTGGGTGGTGATCCTGCTGGTGGCGCTGGCCCTGGCGTTCGACTTCATGAACGGCTTTCATGACGCGGCCAATTCGATCGCCACCGTCGTGTCCACGGGCGTGCTCAAGCCCACCACGGCCGTGCTGTTCGCGGCCTTCTTCAACTTCCTGGCGCTGTTCATCTTCCACCTGAGCGTGGCCGCCACGGTCGGCAAGGGCATTGTCGATCCTGGCGTGGTGGACACCCACGTGGTGTTCGGTGCGTTGGTGGGTGCCAGCACCTGGAACGTCCTGACCTGGTACTACGGTATCCCCAGCAGCTCGTCGCACGCGCTGATTGGCGGCATCGTGGGCGCCGTAATCGTCAAGGCCGGGGCCGGCGCGCTGGTGGCCGCTGGCATCTGGAAGACCGTGGTCTTCATTTTCGTCTCGCCCTTGCTGGGCTTCCTGCTGGGCTCCCTGATGATGGTGCTGGTCTCGTGGGTGTTCCGGCGCGCCACGCCAGCCCGGGTCGACCGATGGTTCCGACGGCTCCAGCTGGTTTCGGCCGGCGCCTACAGCCTGGGCCACGGCGGCAACGACGCGCAAAAAACCATCGGCATCATCTGGATGCTGCTGATTGCCACTGGCTACACCGCGGCCAGCGACTCGATGCCCCCGATCTGGGTGATCAGTGCCTGCTACCTCGCAATAGCCGCCGGGACGATGTTCGGCGGTTGGCGCATCGTCAAGACCATGGGCCAGAAGATCACCAAACTCAGGCCGGTAGGCGGCTTTTGCGCGGAAACCGGCGGTGCCCTGACGCTGTTCCTGGCCACGGCACTGGGCATCCCGGTCTCGACCACGCACACCATCACTGGCGCCATCGTCGGTGTCGGTTCCACCCGCCGGGCCAGTGCCGTGCGCTGGGGCGTGGCCGGCAACATCGTCTGGGCCTGGATCTTCACGATCCCCGCCAGCGCCTTCGTCGCCGCTGTTGCGTATTGGGTTAGCTTGCAGCTGTTCTGAGAAAACCAGGTCGGGAAGCAGCTCCCCACTCAGGCCGAGATCTTCCGGCCTTCTTCGATCTGGTACTCGAAGTACCGCTGGAAACTGAAAGCGATGCTGGCCATGAGCACGGTGGTGCCTACCAGCAGCGACAGCACGATGGCGCCGATGGTGAGCCAGCTGGTGCCGCCGGCGGGGGCTTCAAGGGCGGCGGCGGGGTTGTAGCGGGCGTTCCATTTCTCAGGCGTCGACAGGCCGTAGATGATGGCCATGAGGGCACAGCCTGCGACGGTGAAGCCCAGCATGGGGATCAATATCCAGCTCCACTGGTCGTCCAGCCCGAAGCGTTGCACCCGCTCCATGCCATACAGCCCCAGTGCCGTGGGAATGGGCAACAGCCAGCCCAGCAGGTCAGTCAGGCCGTGCAGGTAGAAGCGGTGCAGGCCCAGCGGGCCGCCCAGGAAGGCCAGCCAGGCGGCCAGGGTTTTGTTCTTCATCAGGCAGGCAGCTCGGGCGAGGTGGTATCGCCCAGGCCGATCGCCTTTTCCATCAGCACCACATCGAGCCACTTGCCGAATTTCCACCCGCACGACTTGAGCACGCCAACATGCGTGAAGCCCATCGTCAGGTGCACTCCCACGGAGCCCTGGTTGGCCGAATCACCGATGACAGCAATCAGCTTGCGCACACCAGCCGTCTCGGCATGGGCTACCAGTGCCTGCAGCAGTTCCTTGCCCACGCCCTTGCCGCTGGCGCCATCGGCCAGATAGATCGAGTCTTCGGCGCTGTAGCGGTAGGCCGGCCGGGGCTTGAACCAGTTGCAGTAGGCAAAGCCCAGGACGCGGCCATCTTTCTCGGCCACCAGGTAGGGCAGGCCCTTGGACAGCACGTCGGCGCGGCGCGCGGCCATCTCATCCTGGGTGGGTGCGGTGGTCTCGAAAGTGCCCGTGCCGTTGAGCACATGGTGGGCGTAGATCGCCGTGATCGCAGGCAGATCCTGCTCGTTGCTGGTTCGAATTTTTGGCATAAGGGCTGGAAACGATATAATGGAAGGCTTTTCAGCGTGTCGCTGGCCGGGTGGCCATGTCGCGTGTCTCAGACGCTGGAAGAAATACACCCCCACCCGAAGGATCAATTATGGTCGTCATTCGACTCTCCCGCGGCGGCGCCAAGGCCCGCCCGTTCTTCCACATCGTCGTGGCCGACAAGCGCGCGCGTCGCGACGGCAACTTCATCGAGCGCCTGGGCTTTTACAACCCGATCGCCAAGGACAACGAGGAAAGCATCCGAATTGTCCAGGACCGCCTGACCTACTGGCGCGGCGTGCGGCCATCTCATCCTGGGTGGGTGCGGTGGTCTCGAAAGTGCCCGTGCCGTTGAGCACATGGTGGGCGTAGATCGCCG
>JANYAN010000315.1 GCA_025361305.1 Burkholderiales bacterium | reverse complement strand
GACGTGTGCTGGGCACCGGTGCGCACCCTGCGCCAAGCGCTGTCCAGCGAGCAGGTTCACGCGCGGGGAATGCGCCAGGAGGTCGAGCAGCGCGGCTTCGGAGGAGGACGCATCACGCAGATTGGCATCCCGATACGTTACCGGGAAGAACCCGGGCAGATCAACCCCGAGATTCCCGAGCTCGGCCAGCACACTCACGAGGTGCTGGCCGAGCTCGGGCTTGGCCCCGAAGAAATCGCTACGGCATCGGCGGGCACCGGCTGACCATGCGTTCGCGCTGGCGGTCGTGGGCTTGCTGTCCGAGCACGTTTGGAACGCTGAAGCACTGGATGGGATCGACGGCCTCACGCCTCCGCTACTTCTACATCTTGGCTTTCAACTCGTTAATCTTCTTCACAAGCGCGCGGCCGTCGGTGCCTGCTTTGTCGTTGAGGGAGTACCAGTTCTCATAAACCGAGTTGACGTTGCCCGGCGAATACATCTTCGCCAGTTCCTCCGGCGGGGCGACATACACGGTCACGCCGGCCTTGACCAGTTTGTCGATGGTCTCTTTGGAGAAGGCCACGCTGCGTGCAAAGTGCTCATTCTCTACGCGGCGGAATTCCGCCTCGACAATCGGCTTCAGATCGGCTGGCAGCTTGTCCCACACGGTCTGATTGACGATGAAAGACCAGGGCTGAATGGTGGATATCTTCCATAGCGACACGTTCTTGGCCACCGACGCAAATCCCATTCCGTAGGTGGTGCCGACTGAGGTCATGACGATATCGACGATGCCGCGCTGCAAGGATGTGGTGATCTCGCCAAATGGAATCGGAGTCGGCTGCGCGCCAAGCGTAGTCATCAGCGATGCAGTCTCAGTATTGGGTACGCGCGCCTTCTTGCCCGCGAAATCGGCCACTGTGCGCATCGGCACCTTGGATACGACGCACTGCTCTTCGAAAACACCGGTGGCAAGCTGGCGCGCGTTGTACTTGGTGGACCACACCTTAGCCACGACGTCGCGCAGCAGCGGATCGAGCAGCTTCTGGTACACGCCAACATCGGTCAAGAGGCCTGGCAGCGCGCCGACGTTGATGAGTGGAGACTCCGCACTGAGCCACGGATTGATTGCAAATGAGCCATCCAGCCGGCCATCGCGCACTGCTGCTGCCTGCTCGGCGCCCAGCACGAGGGTGTCGTAAAGTTCGATCTTTAGCCGGCCCTTGGTCGCCGCCTCAATGCGCGCGGGAACGGTCTTGATGGTTTCGACGTAGCTGCTGCCGATGGCGTTTGTCCAGCCCACAGACCACTTGATCTCCTGAGCCGAAGCAGTGGTGCAAAGGGCAGCGGCCCCAAGGATTGTAAGAGTTGATCTCAAGTTCATGGGGCACCTTTCTGCAACTTGTGCGGACAAATGATCGGCGATCAATCCGACCGTGTCAAGCGACTTAAACCGGGACGATTGTGATCGCCCTCGCAATTCGGGCCTGCGCTAACATTGCGTGTTGTCCGGACAAGAGCATGAGCCACGCAAAAGGAATGCAATGAATCCAAACGTCGTAGAAAACTGGCTCGACACCGTTCCCAGGGCGCTCGTAGCCGAGGGAGAACTGGCCTGCGTGCGCGACGGTCCGATCGCCCATGTAGTGCTCAACCGCCCGAGCAAGCGCAACGCGATCACCGCGACAATGTGGGCGCGCATCGCGCCTTTGATGGCCGCGCTTGAAGCGGACTCGAGCGTCAAGCTCGTAGTGTTTCGCGGCGCTGGCCATTCGGCGTTTTCGGCTGGCGCGGATATATCTGAATTCCAGGAAATCTATTCCGACGCCGAGCGAACCATTCAATACAACGCCGAAATCAGGCGCGCGCAATTGGCCGTCGAGGCGTTCGCCAAGCCAACCATGGCCGTCGTGCATGGCCCCTGTGTGGGTGGCGGCTGTGGGCTGGCGCTTGCGTGTGATTTGCGCTTTGCGGCAGCCGACGCACGGTTCGGCATTCCCGCGAGCAAGTTGGGCGTTGCATACAGCATGCCCGACACGCGCAGGCTGGTGGTGCTCGTGGGCGCAAGCCGAGCAAAGGACATTTTGTTCAGCGGCCGGCTGCTCACCGCACCCGAGGCTCTGGCCATCGGCATGGTGGACCACGTGGCCGACGAGATAGATCTAGAACGTGTGGCTGCGGATTACGCCCGCGCGTTGCTGTCGAACTCTTCCGAGTCGATTAGCACGTCCAAAGCAATGATCAACTCGCTCGCCGGCATTGTGCCGCTGGCACAAGCCGAGCTCGACGCGCGCTTTGCTGAAGGTTTCAAGGGCGCCGATTTTGCCGAGGGTTTCTCAGCGTTCATGGATAAGCGACCGCCCCGTTTCCGCTGACAATCAGCCGCTGCCCCTACCTTCGCCGAAGAGCGGCTTAAGCAGTCCGGACGGAAACGTCGCGGCCATGCGTGCTTGCGTCGACCAACCTTCGTCGAGTAGTTCATACGCAGCATCGATCACATCGCGCACGCGGGAATCGGCGACGCCACCATAGGCCATCAGGCTGCGCGCCTTGCCGAAGACCTGTTGAACCGACAGCGCACGCTCGGGGTCGCCCAGCGAATCGCGCACTTCATGCATGACCTCTTGCCCATCGGCAAGCCGCATGCCAACACGCGCGCCGTAGTGTCGTGGATAGCGCAGGTCGATGTCGGACGCGACGGCGAGCGTGACGCGCAGGGCGCGGGCCTGCAGGTCCTCCCGCTTGACAACCTCCTCTTCAAAGTGCCCTGGCTGCAACGCTCCAAAGGAAGCGGTCGCGGCGACGCAATACTGCAATGAGAACTTTGCTTGCGTTTTTGTGGAGGGACGCGCGTTGTCGCACACGGTGACGGCATCGCCGAAGGTTTCGACCGTCACCGAGGAGTAATCTGCAAGCGCGTGACCGTACTGCTCGCGCAGGGCAAGCACGCAGTCGATCGTGGCGTGCGTATGACGGCATGCCGGCCAGGGCTTGAAGCTGGTCTCATGAATCAGCCAGTCCTCGCCTTCGCGCGCGACCGTGCTCACATCTGCGCCCTCGCACATGGCCGCGAAGAAACCGCGCTCTCCCTCAAGAATCTGCGCCGGCCCGGTGAACCCCGCAGACGCGAGCGCGGCTG
>JANYAN010000306.1 GCA_025361305.1 Burkholderiales bacterium | reverse complement strand
CGACGCGATCCATCGGCCGGGTAAGCCTGCACCAGGCAACCGATGCAGCCGACGAGGCCGGGCTGGCGGCCGCATGCGTCCTGCATCACATGCAGGCAGGTCGGACTCCAGTCGCCCTGGCGGCCATCGACCGAATCCTGACCCGCCGTGTGCGCGCCATGCTCGACGCGCACGGTGTCGTCGTGCGGGACGAGACTGGGTGGAAACTCTCGACCACACGGGCCGCCGCACGAGTGATGGCCGGGCTGCGCGCTTGCGGCTGGAGCGCGTCCAGCGATGAGGTACTGGACTGGTTGAAGAACATGCCGCTGGATCCGCCGCTTCCCGTGGACGTGCTGGAGCAGCGGATACGGCATACGGGCGCTCGCGAGTGGCGTGCCGTGCAACTGGCCGACGTCGGCGATGCGGCGGGTGTGGCCCGGTTGCACGGACTGGTCGCCCAGTGGCGCGCGCAAATGCAGGACCCCAGGCCATTGCCGAAGTGGTTGGCCGCGTTGCGCACGCTGTTGCGCGAAACCGGGCAGTGGCCGCAATTGCAGGTCGATGACGCCGGCAAGGATCTGATTGCAGCATTGCGGCTGGACGAGTTGGCGCAGGGCGAATTCGAGCAGTTGCCGCAGGCCGGCCGCCGCCTCACGCTGGCGGGGTTCACGGCCTGGGTGGACCAGGCGCTGGAGGCTGCCACCTTCGTGCCGCTGGCGCCAGCGAACGAGGAGGTCGTGATCCTGCCGCTGAATCAGCTTTTGGGCCGTCCCTTCGCCGCCCTGGTGCTGCCCGGCTGCGACGAACTGCGCCTGAGCCCTTCGCCCGAGCCGCCGGGTCCCTGGACGGCGGCGCAGCGCGCGACGTTGCGCCTGCCTTCTCGCGAGGCCGAAGAGCAGGCGACCCGAGCCGGCTGGCGCTGCGCGCTGCAAACGGATTGGGTCGACATCCTCTGGCGGGCCAGCGACGACAGCGGCGAGGCACTCCAGCCCAGTGCTCTGGTCCTCGAACTGCAGCTGCGGGAGACCGCGCGTGCTGGGGCTGACCCGCGCCTCATGCGCGAGCTGCCTGCCCGACCGACGATGCCGCCCGGCGCGATAGGCGCGCAGTTGCCGCTCGAAAAGATATCTGCCAGTGCCTACGAGGACCTGCGCATCTGCCCGTACCGGTTCTTCGCGTTGCGCCAGCTCGGCCTGGCCGAGGCTGACGAACTTGACGGCGAACTGGACAAGCGCGATTTTGGCAACTGGCTGCACCAGGTATTGGCGCTTTTTCACGAGGCGCAGCGCGGCCATCCGCAACCACCCGGCCCCTCGCGCGAGGCGCTGATCGATCGTATTGCGCAGGACGTGGCGCGCGAGAGACGGCTGAACCAGAGCGATTTCCTGCCATTTGCCGCCGCGTGGCCCCGAGTGCGTGCAGGCTACCTGGACTGGCTGGCCGCCCACGAGGCGACCGGTGCCGTTTTCGAGCAGGCCGAGCGCCGCTGCGAGATGGCGCTCGGCCCGCTCGCACTGGTTGGGCGAATCGACCGCATCGACCTGGTCGCGGACGGCACGCGCCTGGTCATGGACTACAAGACCGAGGATATCCACAAGACCCGGGCACGAATCAGCGTGCCCGGAGAAGACACCCAGCTGGCCTTTTACGCCGCGCTGCTGCCCGACGACACGCTTGCTGCCACGTACGTGAATGTGGGCGAACGCGGAAAGACAGAGCGGGTCGACCAGCCAGCCGTCGTCCCGACGCGCGACGCCCTGGTTGAGGCCGTGATGTCGGATATGCGCCGCATTGCCCAGGGCGAGCCGATGGCCGCGCTGGGCCAAGGGGCCGCGTGCGATTTCTGCGCCGCGCGCGGCCTCTGCCGCCGGGATTTCTGGTCATGAGTGCCGGGCGCGCCGAATTGGCGTACGAGCACAACGGCCAGCGGATCAGCGCCGGGCGTTTCTACGAGATTGCCTGCGATCCGGCGCGCAGCGTGGCCGTCGAAGCCTGCGCGGGCGCCGGCAAGACCTGGATCCTGGTGTCGCGAATCCTGCGTTCGCTGCTGGCCGGCGCGCAGCCGCATGAGATTCTGGCAATTACGTTTACCCGCAAGGCCGCAGGTGAAATGCGCCAGCGGCTGCATGGCTGGCTCAAGGAATTTGCCCGGGCTTCACCTGCGGAGCTGGCGCTGGCGTTGACCGAGCGGGGAGCCGGACCGAGTCCCTCGCAGCAGGAATGTGAAGCGCTCGGAAACCTGTACGCCCGGCTGCTGGAGGCTGGCCGTCCGGTGCAGATGCGGACGTTTCACAGCTGGTTTGCCTCGCTGCTGCGTACCGCGCCCCTGATGGTGCTCGAGCAAATGGGATTGCCGGCGAATTACCAGCTACTTGAAGACGACAGCGAGGCGGTCGCGCAGGTGTGGCGGCGCTTCTATGCGGCCGTGACGGCCGATGCGGAGGCGCGGCGTGACTACGAAGCTTGCGTGCATCTCCACGGCCGGTCGCAGACGCAGAAGGCCCTGGAGGTCGCGCTGGCCAAACGGGTTGAATTCACACTCGCCGACAAGCATCGTGTCGTCGAACGATCGATCCAGCACTGGACCCTGTATTTTGCGCAGTTCGACGGCCTGATCGAGCCGGGGGACATATTGGCGCCAGGGCGCGCCGAACGAACGCTGCTGGCTGCCGCCGCGGCCGTGCTGGGCCAGGCGAGTGCGCCTACGTTCAGCGCCAAGGGGCACGAGCTTGAGCGGGCGCTGCAGTCAGCCGATGTGCCGGTGGTGATCAGCGCATTGCTGACGAAACAGGGCGAAGCGCGCAAGTTCAGCGACAAGCTGTCCGGCCTGGCGCTGGTGCGCGAGGCCCAGGACCTGGCGCTGTGCCTGGCCGCGGCCTGCCGTCAGCATGAAGCCTGGCAGCACCACCAACGCATGGCGCGACTGGCCCGGTTGCTGATCGAGCAGTTCTCGCATCTCAAGCGCGAGCGCGGGTGGGTCGACATGAACGACCTGGAAACTGCGGCACAGGTCATGTTGTCAGATCCGGTGCTTTCCGGCTGGGTGCAGGAACGCCTGGACGCACGCGTGCAGCACCTGCTGATCGACGAATTCCAGGACACCAACCCACTTCAGTGGCAGGCGCTGCATGCATGGCTGGCAGGCTATGCCGGTGCCGGCGGCTCGGCCGGCAGCGCGGCGGGCGGAACGCCCAGCGTGTTCATCGTCGGCGACCCCAAGCAGAGCATCTACCGGTTTCGGCGGGCCGAGCCCCAGGTGTTCAGGGCCGCCCAGCAGTTCGTCGTGCAGGGCCTGGGCGGCGATCGGCTCGCCTGCGACCATACCCGCCGCAACGCGCCCCAGGTGCTGGCTGCCGTCAATGCCGTGATGACCGCTGCGCAACAGGCCGGCGACTACGACGGATTTCGCGAACACACGACAGCATCGTCCGATGGCGGCCTGGTGGGGCGCCTGCCCCAGATTGCCCGTGAGACGCTGGTGCGGGCTCAGTCCGACCCGGCTGCGCCCTGGCGCGACAGCCTGACCGTGCCCCGGGAACTGCCCGAAGAAAGACTTACGACGATCGAATGCCGGCAGGCGGCGGCGTGGGTGGCGCAACAACTCGCGGCCGGGGCGCGACCGCGCGACTTTCTGGTCCTGGCCCGCAAACGCAACCGTCTGTCGCAAATGCAGGACCAGCTGCGTCTGCTTGGCATCGCCGCGCGGCAGCCTGAGAAAGCCGATCTGTGCGAGCAGCCGGAGGTGCAGGATGTGGTCGCGCTGCTTGACGCGCTGGTTTCCACCGGCCACGATCTGTCGCTGGCGCGTGCGCTCAGGTCGCCCTTGTTCGACATTGGCGATGGCGGGCTGGCGCGGATTGCCTTGCGGGTTCGCGCCGCGCGGCAGCAGGGCCGCTCGCCATCGTGGTTCGAGCTGCTGCAGGAGCCATGGGAGCAGCCTCAGCTTGCCGCACTGGGGCCCACACTGCTGCGCTGGAAGCGGTGGGTCGACAGCCTGCCTCCCCATGACGCCCTCGCCGCGATATTTCATGACGGCGATGTTGCGGCGCGCTTTGCACAAGCGGCCCCGGCCGCGTTGCGCTCGGACGTTGTTTCCAACCTGCAGGCCGTGCTGGGAACCGCGCTCGCGGTCGACGGCGCCCGCTATGCGACGCCCTACGCGCTGGTCCGCGCACTGAAGGCAGGCGGCATCAAGGCCCCAGCCGCCGTCGGTGCCGATGCTGTGAGTTTGCTCACGGTTCACGGCGCCAAAGGGCTGGAGGCGGCGAACGTCCTCCTGCTTGACACCGATGCCGCTCCTGCGCGGGCGGAGACCATGGGTGTCCTGCTCGACTGGCCGGGCGAGGCGACCGCGCCGCGGCTGTTTGCTTTCATCGCAAGTCAGACCAGACCCCCGCCGTGCTGCGACGTCGCGCTTGCATCCGACCTGGCTGCGCG
>JANYAN010000287.1 GCA_025361305.1 Burkholderiales bacterium | reverse complement strand
CATCAGGAGCGCTGGAGATGCTCTAGGGCGGGGTAGTCGGTATACCCCTTCGCCGCACCGCCGTAATGGGTGCTGCGGTCGCCTTCGTTATACGGCCCGCCCCGGCGCAGACGCTCGACCAGGTCCGGGTTGGCAATGTAGAGCCGGCCAAAGGCGACCAGATCCGCGCCGTTGGCCAGGGCTTGCTCAGCAAGCTCGCGGTCGAGCCCGTTGTTGACCATCCACGCACCCTTACCCCCTGCTGTGCGGTAGCGCGCCTGGAGGCCGGCGTAGTCGAACGGCCGGTCCAGCAATTCTCTCTGGCCGCCGGTCGCTCCCTGAATGATGTGGATGTACGCGAGATTGAGCGTAGCGAGTTGGCGCACCACATACTCGAATAGCGGTTGCGGGTCCGAGTCATGAATGTCGTTGGACGGCGTCACGGGCGACAGGCGAATGCCCGTGCGACCGCCGCCGACTGCGTCCGTGACAGTGCGCACCACCTCCAGCAGGAGCCGCGCGCGGTTTTCGATACTGCCGCCATAGTCGTCGGTGCGTCGGTTCGAGCCGGTCTTGAGAAACTGGTCAAGCAGGTAGCCATTGGCAGCATGAATTTCAACGCCGTCAAACCCCGCGGTCTCCATGGCACTGCGGGCCGCTGCCTGGTAGCTGTGCACGATGCCGGGCAATTCCTCGGCAAGCAGGGCTCGTGGCGCAGACGTCTCCACATAGCTGACGACACCTTCCCTGATCAAGACGGTCTTGGTCCTGGCAGTTATGGCCGATGGCGCCACCGGCGCCGCGCCGTCCGGCTGCAAATCGGTATGTGAGACACGGCCGACATGCCACAGCTGAACGGCGATCTTGCCGCCGACGGCATGGACTGCCTGTGTAACCTGCTTCCAGCCGTCGAGCTGGTCGCTGCCATAGAGGCCTGGGACGTCGGAGTAGCCCTGGCCCTGATGGCTGACGGCTGTAGCCTCGGTAATCAGCAGGCCGGCACTGGCTCGCTGGGCGTAGTAGCGGGCCATCAAAGGCGTCGGCACTGCGCCCGGGGCGCGATTGCGCGTGAGCGAGGCCATCACGATGCGATTTGACAGGTGAAGACTGCCCGCCTGGACAGGGGCGAACAAGGTAGTTTTGTGATGGGTCATGGGAACCCATTTTGACAAAAGAAGACGTCTCGCGGCGCTGTCCGACAGGTTGCACCGGGCGATGCACCTAAACTGGACGGCACGCCGCCCCTGGCCTTAGAGGAACCCCATGAACATCGTCCCCCACATTGGTCCAGTAGCCGCCCTAATTGCCGGCGTGCTCATCCTGGTGATGCCCCGACTTTTGAACTACATCGTGGCGATCTACCTGATCATCATTGGCGTCACGGGCCTGCTCGGCCGCTGACGCCAGGAGCAGATCAGCCGCCCTTGTGCGGCCGCTTGCCCGGATTCTTCTTGTTGCGTGTTGCCGTGCCGCGTTCCTGGCTGCCTTTCTGGCCGCCGCCGTCGCGTTGGCGGTTGAATCCTTCGACGGTGACGGGCGCCGGGGTACGCTTGCGGTCTGCTTCGGTAACGATCTTCTTGGCCATGGAGAAGTCCTGAAAAGGGTGCTGGAAACGGTTCGGGTCGATCCCGAACGAGGTACGCGAGTATCGCCGATCCGGTCAGGGGCAGGTTAGTTGCCCCAGTTGCAGGGTGCAAACGCCGCGCGGGCCTTGCAACAGCGGGCCCATGTGCAGGTAGTGCCGGCCATCGCTGTCCCAGGAGCCGGCGCGGTCGCAGGTGGTGATCACGGGGGGCCGTGTCACGGGCGGAGAGCGTGCCGTTCTCGATGGGGGTTCAATGCGCCACTTGCCCAGTCGGGGACCTCGTTGGCGCACTGCTCGGCGCGACGCCATGCAGCGCGAATGGCGTGACGGGCCTCTTCCCATTCCAGACGCGAATCGCCTTTGAGGCACAGCCAGTTGGCGTTCAGGCAGCGCTCAGCGTCGGCGAAACTACCTGCGTATTGTGCAAAGCCGCAATAGCCTACGCAATAGGCCGGTGCGTAATCCTCGTAAGTGCGGTCGCCGCGCCAATACGGTTCATCGGCATAGACGCCGGCCCAGTAAGCGTCTTCCCGTTCCGCCATACGGCAATCGATCTGGCTGGCCATGTAGGCTGTCCTGGCTGGGTCGTTGGTCGATCAATCCGGGCAGCCGTAACGGCCCGCCGGTTCGATGCCAATCGTCGCGGCTCAGATGGTCGGCGCCTGTAGGACGTAACGCCAAGAGTGCGGCAGGCAGGGCCGACGGGCTACAGGCCGATGCGTTCGCGCACGCATTCGTGGAACCAGGCCAGCGCCTGTTCGATGCGCC
>JANYAN010000272.1 GCA_025361305.1 Burkholderiales bacterium | reverse complement strand
CGGACGCAGAGGACGCAAAGGTTACGCAAAGGACGCAAAAGAAGACGAATAAAAAATTGAACACCGGAATTCTGACTTTTTTGCGTCCTTTGCGCTCTTTTGCGTCCTCTGCGTCCGGATGTCCGGCTTCAACCCCCCGAGTACCAGCCACCCCACAATGAGCCTCCTCCAAGTCAACAACCTGATCGTCGAGTTTCCGGGCCGGCGGGGCACGCTGCGGGCGCTGGACGATATTTCTTTCGAGATTGCGCCGGGGGAAATCCTGGGCGTGGTGGGTGAATCAGGGGCGGGCAAGTCGCTGACGGGCGCGGCGATCATCGGGCTGCTGGAGCCGCCGGGCCGCATCGCCTCCGGCCAGATCCTACTGGAAGGCAGGCGGATCGACAACCTGCCTGACGAGGAAATGCGGCGCATCCGGGGCCGCAGGATAGGCGCGATCTTCCAGGACCCGCTGACTTCGCTCAACCCGCTGTACACCGTGGGCCGCCAGCTGGTGGAGACCATTCAGACGCACTTGCCGGTCGACCGGCAAGAAGCCCGGCGACGCGCGATCGGCCTGCTGGAAGACACGGGCATTCCGGCCGCTGCCGAGCGCATTGACCACTATCCGCATCAGTTCTCGGGCGGCATGCGCCAGCGTGTGGTGATCGCCCTTGCCCTGGCGGCTGAACCCCGGCTGATCGTGGCGGACGAACCGACCACGGCACTGGATGTGTCGATCCAGGCCCAGATCATCCAGTTGCTCAAGCGGGTCTGCCGCGACCGGGGCGCTGCGGTGATGCTGATCACCCACGACATGGGCGTGATCGCCGAGACCTGCGACCGCGTCGCCGTGATGTACGCGGGGCGCATTGCCGAGATCGGGCCGGTCCACGAAGTGATCAACCAGCCGGCCCACCCTTACTCGATGGGCCTGATGGCGGCGATTCCCGACATCACGCTGGATCGCGAACGCCTGTACCAGATCGACGGCGCCATGCCGCGACTCAACGCCATTCCTTCGGGCTGCGCCTACAACCCGCGCTGCCCGCGGGCCTTCGAACGCTGCAATGCCGAGCGCCCCGACCTGCTGGAGGCTGGCGCCACCCGTGCTGCGTGCTGGCTGCACGATGCGCATTCACGTTTTGTCATGCCGGACTTGACCCAGCATCCATCGCAACGTGCCGACAACGTGGATTGCGGGTCAAGCCCGCAATGACAGGGCCATGAGTGCAGCTACTCCTCTCGTGCAGGCCCACGACCTGGCCAAGACTTTCGACGTTTCGCCGCCGTGGCTCAATCGCGTGATCGAGGGCCGTCCGCGCCAGCTGCTCAATGCGGTGGATGGCGTCAGTTTCGAGATCGGCAAGGGGCAGACTCTTGCGCTGGTAGGCGAGTCTGGCTGCGGCAAGAGCACCGTGGCGCGCCTGTTGGTGGGGCTGTACAAGCCGACGCGTGGCGGGCTGACCTTCGACGGCCAGGACGCGCACGCGGCCTTCAGGACGCCGGAGGGGCGCAAGCTGCGCCGCCGCATCCAGATGATCTTCCAGGACCCGTACGCCAGCCTGAACCCGCGCTGGAGGGTCGAAGACATCGTTGGTGAGCCGCTAAAGGAACACGGCATCATCAACGAGCGGGCGCAGCTGAAACAGCGTGCCGGTGAACTGCTGCAGTCGGTCGGCCTCAGCCCGCTGGACATGATCAAGTACCCGCATCAGTTTTCGGGTGGGCAGCGGCAGCGGATTTCAATCGCACGGGCCCTGGCCACGCAGCCGGAGTTCCTGGTCTGCGACGAGCCGACTTCGGCGCTGGACGTGAGCGTGCAGGCCCAGGTGCTCAATATCATGAAGGACCTGCAGCGCCAGCATGGCTTGACGTACCTGTTCATCTCGCACAATCTTGCCGTGGTGCGGCACGTGAGTGACCAGGTGGGCGTGATGTACCTGGGCCGCCTGGTCGAGCTGGCCGCAAAGCACCAGTTGTTCGACCAGCCGCGCCATCCCTACACGCGCATGCTGCTCGATGCCATCCCCAAGATGCACGACACCGGCCGCGCGCGCACGCCGGTCCAGGGCGAAGTGCCCAACCCGCTGAATCCGCCCGCCGGTTGCACCTTCCATCCGCGCTGCCCGCACGCCAATGCCCGCTGCAAGGCCGAGCGGCCGGCGCTGCTTGAGTTGCAGGGCGTGCGGATTGCCTGTCACGCCGTCGAGGAGGGGCGGATCTGACCCGCGCTCCGCCCTACGCGTAGCGCTTGTTGCGCAGGTTGTTCTTCATCTCGCGCAACAGGGGCTGCAGTTTGGCGCTGCCGATGCGCAGCGCCACGGTGGTGGCGAGCACGTCGATGATCATCAGGTGCAGCAGCCGTGAAACCATCGGACTGTACTGATCGAACCCTTCCGGATGATCGGCCGCCAGGTGGATGTGTCCCGCCGATGCCAGCGGCGAACCGGTGGCCGTGATGACGATGGTGGTGGCGCCATTCTTGCGGGCGATGTCGCAGGCGTCCATCAGGTCGCGCGTGCGGCCCGAGTTGGAGATCACCACGACGCAGTCGCCGGGGCCCAGCATCGAGGCGCTCATCACCTGCATGTGACCGTCGCTGTAGGCAATGGCGTTGACGCCCAGGCGGAAGAACTTGTGCTGGGCATCCTGGGCGACGATGCCGGAATTGCCAACGCCGTAGAACTCGATACGCCGACCGGTCTTGTCAGTCGCGGCCAGTGCCTCGCAGGCCTTCTCGATCGCAAACGTCGACGCGTCGTTGCGGTATTTGAGAAAAGCGGCCACCGTGTTGTCGATGACCTTGACCAGCACGTCACCCGTCTTGTCGTCGGCGTCGACGCTACGGTGGATGAAGGGAACGCCTTCGCTGACGCTGCCGGCCAGCTTGAGCTTGAAATCCGAAAGGCCGTCGTAACCGACGCTGCGGCAGAAGCGCACCACGGTGGGCTTGCTCACGTGCGCGCGATCGGCCAACTCGCTGATCGGTTGATTGGCGAAGGCCCGCGGGTCGATGAGCACCAGCCGACCGACCCGCTGCTCGGCCGGTGCCAGCGACGCAAGCGACGCCTTGATGCGGTCTAGCATGGCACCGCCCGCTTCAGCATTCCTCGCTCCAGCAGAAGCCGTCGCGGGCGATCATCGCGCTGCTGGCGCTCGGCCCCCAGGTGCCGGCGACGTAGGGCCGCGGCCCGACAGGATCGCCGCGCCAATATTCCATGATCGGCTCTACCCAGCGCCAGGCTTCTTCCTGCTCGTCGCTGCGCACGAAAAGATTCAGCCGGCCGTCGATCACGTCGAGCAAGAGGCGCTCGTAAGCACCAACCCGCTCTGAGCCGAATCGCTTGTCAAAGTCCAGATCGAGTTGCACCGGCGCCAGCGTCGGGTTGGATGGCCTGGAGCTTTGCCGATTGTCCTGGCCCTGTGCCAGCAGGTGCAGTTCAAGGCCGTCGCGCGGCTGCAGGTTGATGACCAGTTTGTTCGCGGCGCCGGCAGGTGCGTTGAAGATGGCATGCGGCGCCGGCCGGAAATTGACGACGATGCGGGCATCGCGCCCGGCCAGGCGCTTGCCGGTGCGGATGTAGAACGGCACGCCCGCCCAGCGCCAGTTGGCGATTTCGGCACGCAGCGCGACAAAGGTCTCCGTGCCGCTGCCCGGATCGACGCCTGGCTCATCGCGGTAGGCCGGCACCGGCGCGCCAGCCATCGAGCCGGCGGCGTATTGGCCGCGGATGACATGCTGCGCCAGCGTGGCCGGCGTCCACGGCGTGAGCGATCGCAGTACCTTGAGTTTTTCGTCCCGGATGGCGTCGGCGTGCGCGTTGATTGGCGGTTCCATGCCGATCGCGCACAGCAATTGCAGCGCATGGTTCTGCACCATGTCGCGCAGTGCGCCCGTGCTGTCATAGAAGGCGCCACGCTTTTCCACACCCAGTTCCTCGGCAATAGTGATCTGGATATTGGCGATGGTCTCGCGTCGCCACAGCGGCTCGAACAACGAATTGCCGAAGCGTAGCGCGAACAGATTCTGCACCGATGGCTTGCCCAGGTAGTGGTCGATCCGGAAGATCTGCTTTTCGCTCAGGACGCGGCGCACGCTGTCGTTGATGGCGCGGTTGGACGCCAGGTCGTGGCCCAGCGGCTTCTCCAGCACGATGCGTGTGTTGGCGGTATTCAGTCCGGCGACAGCGAGTTGTTCGCAGGCCGTGGTGAACAGGGCCGGTGCCGTGGCGAGGTACATGATCACAGTGTCGGCGCCGCGCTCGTGCAGCATGTCGGCCAGGCGCGCGTAGTCTTGCGGGCGCGACAGGTCCATCCGCAGGAAGTGCAGCAGCGCGGCGAAACGGTCGAACTCCTCGGGGCTGGGCCGCTTGGCCAGTTCGACATCGTCGAATCGCTTGTGGATCAGCGCCCGGTATCGGTCGTTATCCAGGTCGTCGCGCGCAACGCCGATGATGCGCCCGCCCGGGGGCAGGGTTCCGTGGCGGAACGCCTGGAACAGAGCGGGCATGATCTTGCGCCAGGCCAGGTCGCCCGTGCCGCCGAACAGAACGAGATCAAAGCTCATGTCAGTGCTAATCAGTTGGGGACAGGGCTGAAGGTCTGTCCCACGACGCCATCACTAATGTAACTTAGTTTCACGAGCAGCTGTTTCCGATTCTACAAAACATCCCTTGGGTAATGCCCGACTGGTGTTTTCCCCATGCCAGCCAGTGGTCATCGCCGGCTAAGCTGCTGCCGTAATCAAATTACTAGGACGAGGTCGGAATGAAGAAACAATTGCTGGGCGCGCTTCTCGCCGGCTTGTCGCTGGGCGCGGCGGCGCAGGGACAAGTCAACATCATCTGCTCGGTGCAGGCCGAATGGTGCAACATGATTTCCACCGTCTACGCCCGCACCACCGGCAACCGCGTCAATCTGTCGATGAAGGGCTCGGGCGAGGCACTGGCCCAGATCATTGCCGAGAAGGACAACCCCAAGACGGACATCTGGTTCGGCGGCACCGGTGACCCGCACCTGCAGGCGGCGGAGCAGGGCTTGACGCTGGAATACAAGTCGCCCTCGCTGCCGCAGCTGCACACCTGGGCGCAGCAGCAGGCACAGCAGTCGGGCTTCAAGACCGTGGGCATCTACTCTGGCCCACTGGGTTTTGGCTACAACCCCGAGTTGCTGGCCAAGAAGAAACTCGCCGTGCCCAAGACCTGGGCCGACCTGACACGCCCCGAATACAAGGGCGAAGTGCAGGTAGCCAATCCGGCCTCCAGCGGCACGGCCTACACCATGATTGCCACCTTGGTGCAACTGATGGGCGAGGAGAAGGCTTTCGACTACCTCAAGGCGCTGCACAAGAACGTCAGCCAGTATTCGCGCTCAGGCACGGGCCCCATCAAGGCCGTGGCCCGGGGCGAGACAGCTGTGTCGATCAGCTTCGTCCATGATGGTCCAGGCGAGAAGATGCAGGGCTTTCCGGTCGAGACCATCACACCGGCCGACGGCACGGGCGCGGAAATCGGTTCCATGAGCATCATCAAGGGCTCGCGCAATCTCGAGGCGGCGAAGAAATTCTACGAGTGGGCACTGACCCCTGCGGCGCAGGAAATGGCTGCGGCAGCCAAACAGTTCCAGCTGCCGAGCAACAAGGCGGCCAAGGTCGACGCGCGCGTGCCCGACTTCAAGAAGATCAAGTTCATCAATTACGACTACGCCAAGTACGGCGGCAGCGCCGAGCGGCGCCGCCTGATTTCGCGCTGGGAAAAGGAAGTCAATTCGCTGCCGCACTAGGCCCGCCATGACCTCCTCGACGCCGCAGCCGGCGCTCGCTGCGCAAGGGCCGCCTGCGTATTCCCCGCGCGTGAACGCGAACCGGGCAATCCGGGCCTGGGTGGCCCTGGGCCTGCTGGCCTATCTGCTGCTGCCCTGGTATGCGCTGCAGGACCGTAACGGCCTGTCGGTGGTTCCCTTCGTGTTCGGCGCCGACGATACGGGCAACGGGCTGATCCAGGCGGCCCGCTATGGACGCAGCTGGTTGTGGCTGGGCCTGGCCGGGCTGATGCTGGCAGCGCTGGGAGCTTCGATGAACCCCGGCAGGCGCCAGGGCAGCGTGTTGATTGCCGCGGGGCTGGCCGGCGCGCTCGGCCTGGGGCTGTCGGGTTTCCTGATCGGCGCCAAGGGATGGAGCTACGCCTGGCTGGGCGCTGCCTTCGGTGAGCTGGCGACGAACCAGTTCGGCATCGGCTGGGGCGGTTTCGTGGCTCTTGCCGCGCTGATGGTGCTGCTTGCCTTCGGCATCGCGCGCCGCGGCTACTTCAAGGGCGACCTGTTCATCGCGTCGGCCGTTGTGGCCTGCGCCGCGCTGATGGCTGTTTTCATCATGTTCCCGGTGCTCAAGGCTCTGAGCAGCGCCTTCTATGCGGAGGATGGGCAACTGGGCGTCGGCGCCCTGTGGGACCGCGTGGCGAGCGACCGCAACTTCGGCCTGGACTGTGTGGTCGGCGGCGTGCGCTGCGGGGTGGCCTGGAACACGCTGTTCCTGGGCGTGCTCACGGCAGCGGCAACCACGCTGCTAGGCACGCTCATGGCGCTGATGGCCGAGCGGGCCGGCGGCAGGCGGTTCAGCACGCCGCTGAACGTGCTGGCGATGATGCCGATCATCACGCCGCCGTTTGTCGTCGGCCTGGGCCTGATCCTGCTGTTCGGCCGCGCCGGCATCGTCAATCAGTTGCTCGAGCAGGCGCTGGGGATTGCGCCGTCGCGCTGGTTCTACGGCTGGTTCGGTATCTGGGTGGCGCAGACATTCGCGTTTACGCCAATCGCCTTCATGATCATGCGCGGCGTGGTCCAGGGCGTCGCACCCAGCCTGGAAGAGGCAGCGCAAACCCTGCGCGCCAGCCCGCAGCGCACCTTCATGACGGTGACGCTGCCTCTGCTCAAGCCGGGGCTGGCCAATGCCTTCCTGGTCGGCTTCATCGAGAGCATGGCCGATTTCGGCAATCCGATCGTGGTGGGCGGGCAGTTCTCCGTGCTGTCCACCGAGATCTTCTTCGCCATCGTGGGCGCGCAGTACGACCAGGGCCGCGCAGCGTCGCTGGCCTGGATCCTCACCTTGTTTGCGCTCGCAGTGTTCGCCATACAACGCGCGATTCTCGGCCGGCAGAGCTACACCACCGTGAGCGGAAAAGGCGATGCCGGCATAGCCATGCCGCTGCCGCCGCGCGTGCGCAAGATTGTCTATGGCGTGGCGCTGCCCTGGATGGCCTTCACGCTGGTGGTCTACCTGTTCGCCTTCGCCGGCGGCTTCGTGCAGACCTGGGGCCGCGACTACACGCTGACACTGGCCCATTTCAGGACCGCGTTCGCCATCGAGTGGGGTCAGTTCGGGCTGGTCTGGGCAGGAACGGCCTGGAACTCGTTCTTCACCACGGTCAAGCTCGCTGCCATCTCCGCGCCGATGACTGCCACGCTTGGGCTGATGATCGCCTACCTGCTGGCGCGCACGGAATTCAAGGGACAGGGCCTGTTCGAATTTGCCGCGCTGCTGGCCTTCGCCATTCCAGGCACTGTACTTGGCGTGAGCTACATCCTGGCCTTCAACGTGCCGCCGTTCGAGCTCACCGGAACGGCACTGATCATCGTGCTGTGCTTCATGTTCCGCAACCTGCCGGTGGGGGTGCGGGCCGGCACGGCCGCCTTCAAGCAGCTGGACAAGTCGCTGGACGAGGCATCGCTGATGCTGCGCGCCTCCAGCCTCCAGACGTTGCGCTACGTGGTGCTGCCCCTTCTCAAGCCGGCGCTGGTGGCGGCGCTGATCTACAGCTTCGTGCGTGCCATCACCACGGTGTCGGCTGTCATCTTCCTGGTCACCGCCGAGAACGAATTGGCCACCACCTACATCATCGGCCGGGTCGGCAATGGCGACTATGGCGTGGCGCTGGCCTACTGCACCGTGCTCATCGTCCTGATGAGCGGCGCCATCGCGCTGATCAATTTCCTGGTCGGTGAACGGCGGCTTGGCCGCAGGTAAGGATGAGAACATGAACCAGGCAACAGCAGGCATCGAATTCATCGACGTGACCAAGCGCTACGGCGGCGACGCTTCGGCGCCGCTGGCGGTCAAGGGCATCAGCTTCGAGGTGGCCGAGGGGACACTGGCCACCATCCTGGGTCCGTCCGGCTGCGGCAAAACCACGACGCTGCGGATGATCGCGGGGCTGGAGTCGCCCACTGCGGGCCGCATCCTGATCGCGGGCCGGGACGTCACCACGCTGGGCCCGGCCGAGCGCAACGTCAGCATGATGTTCCAGAGCTACGCGCTGTTTCCGCACATGAACGTGGTGGAAAACGTGATGTATGGGCTCAAGATGTCGGGTCTGCCCAAAGGCGTCGCCCGTACGCGCGCGGTCGAGACGCTGCGCAACGTTGGCCTGGTCGGCTACGACGAGCGCCTGCCCAGCGAGCTATCGGGCGGCCAGCAGCAGCGCGTGGCCCTTGCCCGTGCCCTGGTGCTGGAGCCAGCTGTGTTGCTATTCGACGAGCCGTTGTCCAATCTCGATGCCCGGCTGCGGCGCGAGATGCGCGAAGAAATCCGCTCGCTGCAGCAGCGGCTGAGGCTCACAGTGGCCTACGTCACGCATGACCAGAGTGAAGCTCTGGCGGTGAGCGACCAGATCATCGTGATGGATCAGGGCGTGATCGCGCAGCGCGGCACGCCCCAGCAACTGTACGAGTACCCGCGCACCGAATTCGTGGCCGGATTCATGGGCGAGGCCATGCTGTTCCCGGCCCGTGCCGACGCGGCCGGCACCGTGAGCCTGGGTCCGCTGCGGATCAAGCCGCGCCAGGCCATGGCCGAAGGCGCGGTGAAAGTGGCCGTGCGGCCCGAGGCCTGGCACATCGGCCCACCCGGCACCGGCCTGGGCGCGCGACTGGCCAAGGCGGCCTACCTGGGCAGCATCTACGAATACACCTTCGAAACCGAACTCGGCCCGATCTTCGTCGTCTCGCCAGACTTGGTCAACGTGCTGGATGTCGGCAGCGATGTCACTTTGGGACTGGCCGATCACGGCGTATCGGTGGTGCAGGTTTCGTAACCGCAACGTCCCACGATCACCCCCGCGGCGCCGGATAATGCAGCCAATGAACCAACTCGACGCGCTCAAGCAATGGACCACCGTGGTTGCAGATACCGGCGATTTTCTGCAACTGGCCCAGTTCAAACCGCAGGACGCCACCACCAATCCAGGATGCGATGGCCACTGAAAAGCTCGCCGAAGGTATCCGTGCATTCGCTGCCGATGCGGTCAAGCTGGAACAACTGATGAAAGCGGTCTGACTCCATGGGCGCAGTCTTGCCGCGGCCGCGCTGCGATGAAACGCCTGCGTGGGCGACGCTGGGTGGGCACTTCGCTGCGAGCGGCGCGGCACTTGATCTGCGTCTGCTGTTCGCGCAGGAGCCCGCACGATTCGAGTTGTTCAGCCAGGAGGCCGCCGGCGTCTTTGCCGATCTGTCCAAGAACCTGGTCGATGCGCAGACGGCCAGGCTCTTGTTCCAGTTGGCCCGCGAGTGCCGGGTCGAAGCGCATCGCGATGCGATGTTCGCCGGAGAGCCGATCAACTCCACCGAGCAGCGTGCAGTCAAGCACTGGCTGCTGCGCGAGCCCAAGGGTGCATCGCAAGACCGCGATGCGCCGCAGGTCCATGCGACGCTGGACGCCATGCTGGCGTTTGCCGAGCGGGTGCGTTCCGACCCGGCGATCACCGATGTTGTCAACCTGGGTATCGGCGGCTCCGACCTGGGGCCCCAGATGGCCGTGGCGGCACTTGCCGCGTTCGTCATGCCGGGCAAGCGTTTCCATTTCGTCTCCAATGTCGATGGCATCGAACTGGCCGCTGTACTGGCGCAGGTGAGTGCGCGCAACACGCTGTTCCTGGTCGCGTCCAAGACCTTCACCACGATAGAGACCATGGCCAACGCCCGCACCGCGCGGCGTTGGTTCGAGGCCCAAGGCGGCACCGATGTTGCGCGCCATTTCGCGGCGCTGACCACCAACGTCGCGGCTGCGGGCGATTTCGGTTTCTCGACGACGTTCGGTTTCTGGGACTGGGTGGGCGGGCGCTATTCGCTTTGGTCGGCAATCGGCCTGCCAGTCGCCATTGCCATTGGTGCCGCGGGCTTTCGCGAACTGCTGGCCGGTGCCCATGCAATGGATCGTCATTTCGCAACGGCGCCGCTGGAACAAAACCTGCCGGTGCGGCTGGCCTTGCTGGATGTCTGGTACCGCAATTTCCATGGCTTCGCGAGTCGCAGCATTGCGCCCTACCACAGCGCACTTGGTCGCCTGCCCGCCTATCTGCAG
>JANYAN010000078.1 GCA_025361305.1 Burkholderiales bacterium | reverse complement strand
GCGGTCAAGGTCGACGGCGGCTTCGAGTCGCTGATTGTCATGTCGATGCTGCTCACCGAATTTGCCGAGCGGCGCAAGAACAGCATGGAGGTGTTCGCGTGAACGCCGGCCGCGCCATCCGGGCTTCGCTGGCATGCATGGCCCTGCTGCTGGCGTTCACGCCGGCTGCGCGGGCCGAAGTCTGGGGCTATGTCGACGCCCGGGGCACCGCCCACTTCTCTACCGAAAAGGTGGACGATCGCTACGAGCTCTTTTTTCGCGGCGGCGAGAGCTTCGACACTGACAGGGGCATCGGCACGCCGCGTGCGGTGGCTGTGCCCACCGACGCCGCCAGACTGATCGCCTATTTCGAGGTTGCGCCGGGGTTCAGGCAGGTCAAGCACCACCTGCGCGCCGCCTCCAACACGAATCGCATCGACTACGAACTGCTGCAGGCGCTGATCGCCACCGAATCGGGATTCGATGCCGCGGCGGTGTCACCCAAGGGCGCTGTGGGCCTGATGCAGGTCATGCCGGCAACGGCCCAGCGCTACGGCGTTACCAGCGACGCCCGGACGACAGTGGGAAAGAAGCTGACCGACCCGGGCCTGAACGTCAAGACCGGAAGCCGCTACCTACGCTACCTGCTCGACCTGTTTCCCGGCCGGCTCGAGTTGGCGCTGGCGGCGTATAACGCGGGCGAGGGCGCTGTGCAGCGCGCCGGCAACAAGATTCCCAATTTCCGCGAGACCCAGGATTACGTCAAGACCGTGATGCAGCTCTACACCATGCTCAAACCTCCGTCTACGCTGGGCGGCGGGGGCGGCGGGGGCGGCACGCCAACGCGGGTTCGGATGGAACTGCCCGGCACCGCCAGGTTCGATGGCGCCACGCCCACGGGTGGTGCCGCGGGTCGGGGCAACCTGCCGGCAGGCGTGGCCGCCACCATGTGATGGCGATGGTGGGCGACGCGGGCACACTGATCACCCTGGGCGTATTCATTGGCGTCCTGGTGCTGGTCACCGTCTTCAGCGCCATCGTGGCCGGCGCCTATCGCGAGCGGTCGCTGCTGACACACGCGGCCGCAACCTTGATGGGCGTCCTCGCGGTCGTGGCCCTGATAGCCGGACGCGCCGAGTATCCCGAGGCTGCGGTGCTGGTGGCGCTCGGCCTGGCGGGCCTGCAACTGCTCGACCTCGTCAGTCACGCGGGGGCGCTGCGGCAACCGCGCCGCTGGCTGGTGGGCGCCAGCGTCGCCTTGATGCCCGCGCTCGGGCTGGCTTCCTTGATCGGCGGCTGGCACCTGTTGCTGCCGGGCCTGGCAGCGTGGGCCACGGTGACCGCGGTGCTGATGTTTCGCGCCTGGCCCCAGAGCCAGCCGTGGGTGACCTGGCTGGTGCCCGGACAGCTGGCATTGGCGGCAGCCGCGGCCTGGCTGGGATGGCGCAGCCTGGACCGCGAGCCCGATCCGGCGCTGCCGCTGGCGGCGATGCTGGCGGTCTGGAGCGCTGCCGTCTACCTGGCCACGGTCTGGCGCAGCCGCATTTATGGCGAGACGCGGGTGCGCATCGACGCCCGGGCGACTGTCGATCCGCTCACAGGCCTGGCCACGCCGCTGATGTTCCACGAGCGGGTGCGGGCCGTGCGCAGCCTGATGCGGCGGTACGGCCATCCCAGCGTGCTGCTGCTGGTGCACATCGACAACCTTTCGCAGCTGTCCGCCGAGTTCGGCCCCGAATTGGCTGAGTCGGCCCTGCTGGTGGCAGCCAACCGCGTTCGCGAGGCGCTGGGCGACGGCGACGTGGCGGCGCGCCTGTCGCATTCGCGCATTGCCGTCCTGGCCGAGGGCCGGCCACTGGCCGATGGCGCAGCCAATGTCGCTACCCGCATCCTGGTGGCCGGCATGAAAGAGCCACTGCCAGCGGCACCGGCGGTGTTTCTGCAATTTCGCGTCGTGCTGGCCGCTGTGCCTGCCGGCGACATGACCCCCAAGGCTTTGCTGCAGCGTCTGTCAGCTCGCATGGACGAGCAACTGATGACGCTGTCCGAGCGCCGCATCGTGAGTATGGCGCCCGAGGAACTGGTGGCCTGATCCCGTCTTCGACGAACCTTTCCCCATTGCGCTACCCGTGGAGCAAGACCTGATTTCCCTGACCGATGAAAACGACGCCAGCCTGGATCTGGCTACCTACGCCCAGCGCGCCTACCTCGAATACGCCCTCAGCGTGGTCAAGGGCCGTGCGCTGCCCGATGTGTGTGACGGCCAGAAGCCGGTGCAGCGCCGCATCCTTTACTCGATGTCGCGCATGGGCCTGGGTTTCAGCGGCGCCAGCGGCGCCCGGCCCGTCAAGAGCGCGCGCGTGGTGGGCGACGTGCTGGGCCGCTTTCATCCGCACGGCGACCAGGCGGCCTACGACGCGCTGGTGCGCATGGCGCAGGACTTTTCGCAGCGATATCCCCTGATCGACGGCCACGGCAACTTTGGCAGTCGCGATGGCGATGGCGCGGCGGCCATGCGTTACACCGAGGCGCGCCTGTCGCGGATCACCAACCTGCTTCTCGACGAGATCGACGAAGGGACGGTGGAGTTCATCCCCAACTACGACGGCAGCACGCAGGAGCCGCAGCAGCTGCCCGCGCGCCTGCCCTTCACGCTGCTCAACGGCGCCAGTGGCATCGCGGTCGGCCTGGCCACTGAAATTCCCAGCCACAACCTGCGCGAGATCGCGGATGCCTGCGTCGCCCTGATCAAGGCGCCGCAGCTGGCCGATGCCGATCTGCACGCGCTGGTTCCCGGCCCCGACTATCCCGGCGGCGGCCAGATCATCAGCCCGGTCGCCGACATTGCCGAGGCCTACCGAACCGGCCGCGGGTCGCTCAAGGTGCGCGCCCGCTGGAAGATCGAGGAGATGGCGCGCGGCCAATGGCAGCTGGTGGTCACCGAGCTGCCGCCGGGCGTCAGCACGCAGAGGGTGCTGGAAGAAATCGAGGAGCTGACCAACCCCAAGGTCAAGGCGGGCAAGAAAGCGCTCAGCCAGGAACAGGTGCAGGTCAAGC
>JANYAN010000209.1 GCA_025361305.1 Burkholderiales bacterium | reverse complement strand
ATCGACTGGTTCTGCGGCCTGGGCAACTTTACCCTGCCGTTGGCCACGCGGGCCGGCAGCCTGCTGGGCGTGGAGGGCAGCGAAACGCTGGTGGCCCGCTCACGCGAGAACTACCTGATCAACCGGAGCGCGCCCGGTGTTTCGATGTGCCCCACCGAATTCTCGGCCCGCAACTTGTTCGAAATCACCGCTGAACAGCTCGCTGCCATCGGTGTCGCCGATAGGTGGCTGATCGATCCTCCTCGCGAGGGTGCTTTTGCGCTGGTCAAGGCGCTGGCCGATCTGCACCAGCAGCCGGTCGCCGGATGGGCCGCACCGTGCCGGATCGTCTACGTGAGCTGCAACCCCGCCACCCTGGCACGCGACGCCGGCCTGCTGGTGCACCAGGCCGGCTACGCGTGTACCGCCGCAGGCACGATCAACATGTTTGCCCATACGGCCCACGTCGAGAGCATTGCCGTGTTCGACCTTCACGAGCCCCAGGTGGGCACCGGCGAACGTGAAAACGGGGCCTGAAGGCCCCGTTTACCTTGCTACCGACGGGCTGACGGCTCAGTCGTCGCCGCCGACAATCCCCAGCAGGGCCAGCAGGCTCTGGAACACGTTCAGGATGTCCAGGTAAAGGGCAAGCGTGGCGCTGATGTAATTGGTCTCGCCGCCATCGATGATCCGCTTCAGGTCGAACAGCATGAAGGCGCTGAAGACTGCGATCGCCAGGGTGCTGATCACCATCATGCCCAGGCTGGAACCAACGAAGACATTGATGATGCCGCCGACCAGGATCACCATCGCGCCGGCGAACAGCCACTTGCCCATGCCGGAAATGTCGCGCTTGATCACCGTGGCCAGGCTGGCCATCACGAAGAACACGCCGGCCGTGCCGCCAAATGCCGTCATGATCAGACTGGGCCCGTTCTTGAAACCCAGGATCATCGCGATCATGCGCGAGAGCATCAGGCCCATGAAGAACGTGAAACCCAGCAGCACGGGAACGCCCGCGGCGGAATTCTTGGTTTTCTCGATCGCGTACATGAAACCGAAGGCGCCGCCCAGGAACACGATCAGCCCGATGCCGCCCGTGAGGCCGCGCGTGATTCCGGTGGCCACCCCCAGCCAGGCCCCCAGCACCGTGGGCAGCAGGCTGAGCGCGAGCAGCCAGTAAGTATTGCGCAACACGCGGTTGCGCTGGTCAGCGGACGTAGCCGCGTAACCATAGTCGATGGTCTGGACCTGTTCGTTCATACCAAGGCTCCTTTGAAGCGTTGCTCCGATTAGATGGGCGCATTCTAGGTTGGTTCAAGGCCCACCGGGCAATTCCCTGTTTCCGTGCCGCCGGGGCAGCCGGTATGCTTGATCCCTTTTTCCGGGAATCGAGATGAAATCCAAGCCCTGCCTCGAACTGTCCGACCTCAAGGCAATTGCGGCCGCCGCTGAAGCCGAGGCGCTGAAAAACCACTGGGCCGTCAGTATCGCCATCGTGGACGATGGCGGTCACCTGCTCTGGCTGCAGCGGCTGGACGGCGCGGCGCCGATTTCAGCCCATATTGCTCCGGCCAAGGCCCACGCGGCTGCGGTGGGCCGGCGCGAAAGCAAGGTCTACGAGGACATGATCAATGGCGGGCGGACCTCGTTCCTCAGCGCGCCCGAGCTGCGGGGCATGCTCGAAGGCGGCGTTCCCATCGTCCAGGACGGCCAGGTGCTCGGTGCCGTGGGCGTCAGCGGCGTCAAGTCGCCAGAAGACGTGCAGATCGCGCGGGCCGGAATCGCCGCGCTGCAACTGTAGTTGAGCCGCCCCGGGGGCGCTCAATATTCCAGGCGCTCGGGCCTGATCTCCTGCAGGATGGTGGTGGCGATCTCTTCGATCGATTTGGTGGTCGTACTCAGCCAGCGAATGCCGGCGCGGCGCATCATCGCTTCGCCCTCGGCAACCTCGAGGCGGCAGTTCTCCAGCGACGCGTAGCGCGAGTTCGGCCGGCGCTCATTGCGGATTTCGGCCAGCCGCTCCGGCTGGATCGACAGACCGAAGGCCTTGTGCTTGTGCGGTGCCAGGGCGGAGGGCAACTGCTTGCGCTCGAAATCCTCGGGGATCAGCGGGTAGTTCGCCGCCTTCAGGCCGTGCTGCATCGCCAGATAAAGAGAGGTGGGCGTTTTGCCGCTGCGGCTGACACCCACAAGGATCACATCGGCATGCGCGAGGTCGCGATTGGATTGCCCGTCGTCGTGGGCCAGGCTGAAGTTGATCGCCTCGATCCGGTCGTGATATTCCTTGCTCTTGCTGGCATCGGAAAAGCGCCCGACCCGGTGGCTGGATTTCATGGCCAGCTCGATTTCAAGCGGCTGGACAAAGGTGCCGAACATGTCCAGCAGCATGCAGTTGCAGCCGTCCGCGATCACCTTCAGGATGTCGGCGTTGACCAGCGTGGTGAACACGATTGGCTTGCGGCCTTCGAGCTGCGCCGTGTGGTTGACTTGCCGCACGACCTGGTGCGCCTTGTCCACGCTGTCGACGAATGGCAGGCGGACATGGCGCGGCTTGAACTCGAATTGCGCGAGGATGGCGTTACCAAAGGTTTCGGCCGTGATGCCGGTGCCATCGGAGATGAAGAAGACGGTGCGCGTATGCATGGGCTGGCCTGGAATGCTTTCAGTCTGCTGCAAGGCCCGGAAACCGCTGCCCCGCCTACAATGTGGCCAATTATCCAATTCCCTGCGCATGCAACGCCCCGGCCCATTCGAACAAGACCAAAGCCGTAGCTGCGCCCTGCGCCAGTCCTGGGTGCCCCGCGGCGCCCGTGCAAGGGTCGAAGTTTCTACTTTTGGAGCTTTCCCATGTCTGCACTTTTCAGCTCGACCGCCCTGGTCGTTCCGTTTGAAAACCTGAGAATGAGCGATGTCGAGGCGGTCGGCGGCAAGAACGCCAGTCTCGGCGAGATGATCTCCCAGCTGCCCGAAGGCGTACGTGTGCCCACGGGCTTTGCCACCACCGCCCATGCGTTCCGACGGTTCCTGGCCCATGAGGGGCTCGCCGGCCGGATCGAGCAACGGCTGTGCGCACTGGACACCGACGACGTGCGCGCGTTGGCGGCCGCAGGTGCTGAAATCCGCGGCTGGTCGCTGGCCCAGCCCTTCCCGGCCGACCTGGAGCAGGCTATTCGCGAGGCCTTTACGGTGCTCGGGCAGGGCAATGCCGATGCCAGTTTTGCCGTCCGTTCCTCGGCCACGGCCGAGGACCTGCCCGATGCGTCGTTCGCCGGCCAGCAGGAGACATTTCTCAATGTCGTCGGTATCGAGGCCGTGCTGCACAAGATGAAGGAGGTCTTCGCTTCCCTCTACAACGACCGCGCCATCAGCTACCGCGTTCACAAGGGCTTTGCCCACGCCGATGTCGCGCTGTCGGCCGGCGTGCAGCGTATGGTGCGGTCCGACCTGGGCACCGCCGGCGTGATGTTCACCATCGACACGGAGTCGGGCTTCGAGGATGTGGTGTTCATCACTTCCAGCTACGGCTTGGGCGAGACGGTAGTGCAGGGGGCCGTCAACCCGGACGAGTTCTATGTACACAAGCCCATGCTCAGCGCGGGCAAGTGTGCCGTGATCCGGCGCAACCTGGGCTCGAAACTGGTGCAGATGGTGTTTTCGACGGCTGCAGAGAAAGCCGCGTCGGGCCATCTGGTCAAGACCGTGGATGTGCCGCTGGAACAGCGCAACCGCTATTCGCTCTCGGATGCCGACGTCGAACAGCTGGCGCGGTACGCGCTGGTGATCGAGCGGCACTATGGTCGCCCGATGGATATCGAATGGGGCAAGGATGGCGGCGACGGCCACATCTACATCCTTCAGGCGCGGCCTGAGACGGTCAAAAGCCAGGCGCGGGGCCAGGCCGAGCTGCGCTACAAGCTCAAGGGCAAGGGCGCCGTGCTGGCCGAAGGGCGGGCCATCGGCCAGAAGATCGGCACCGGGCCGGTGCGGCTGGTGCATGGCATTTCCGAGATGGACAAGGTCCAGGCGGGCGACGTGCTGGTCACCGACATGACCGATCCCAACTGGGAGCCGGTGATGAAGCGCGCCAGTGCGATCGTCACCAATCGCGGTGGCCGCACGTGCCACGCCGCCATCATTGCGCGCGAACTGGGGATCCCGGCCGTGGTGGGTTGCGGCGACGCGACCGAGCGCCTGAAAGATGGCACCCTGGTGACGGTCAGCTGTGCCCAGGGCGACACAGGCTTCATCTACGACGGCTTGCTGGAGACTGAGGTCACCGAGGTCGTGCGCGGCGAAATGCCGATGATCCCGGTCAAGATCGCGATGAATGTTGGCAACCCCCAGTTGGCCTTCGATTTCGCCCAGCTGCCCAACGACGGCGTGGGGTTGGCACGACTGGAATTCATCATTAACAACAACATCGGTGTGCACCCCAAGGCCATCCTCGACTACCCCAACGTCGATGCCGACCTGAAAAAGGCCGTCGAGTCGGTGGCACGTGGCCATGCATCGCCGCGAGCCTTCTACGTGGACAAGGTGGCCGAAGGGGTGGCGACAATTGCGGCCGCGTTCTGGCCCAAGCCAGTGATCGTGCGCCTGTCGGATTTCAAGTCGAACGAGTATCGCAAACTGATTGGTGGCTCGCGTTATGAACCCGAGGAAGAAAATCCCATGCTGGGCTTCCGGGGCGCGGCGCGCTACATCAGCGACGATTTCAAGGAGGCTTTCTCCATGGAGTGCGAAGCGCTGTGCCGCGTGCGCGATGAGATGGGGCTGGTCAATGTGCAGGTGATGGTGCCCTTTGTCCGCACCCTGGGCCAGGCCGACCGCGTAACGCAGTTATTGGCGCAACGCGGCCTCAAGCGCGGTGAAGGTGGCGATGGCAGTGCTGGCTCCGCCCTCAAGGTGATCATGATGTGCGAGGTGCCCAGCAACGCGATCCTTGCTGACGAATTCCTGGAGTATTTCGACGGATTCTCGATCGGCTCGAATGACTTGACGCAGCTCACGCTGGGACTGGACCGGGATTCCGGCCTTGAGTTGCTGGCCGCCGACTTCGATGAGCGTGACCCGGCCGTCAAGGCGCTGCTGTCGCGGGCCATCGCAGCGTGCAAGGCGCAGGGCAAGTACGTGGGCATCTGCGGCCAGGGGCCCAGCGACCATCCCGACTTTGCGCAGTGGCTGGTCGACCAGGGAATCACCTCGATCTCGCTCAATCCCGACAGCGTCATCAGCACCTGGCAAAAACTCGCTGGCGGCTGAGTCAACGCGCCTCTAGCAAATACCTAGAGGTGCACGCCCCGCCGGGTGCGATGATCGCGCCATGGGTGACTCAGAGGTACACGACAGGATTGATCCGCGCGTTCTGGCGCTCAAGGGTGGCCTCCTCGCGGTTTGGGCCAGCGTCACCTTCGTCGCCTGTTTCTTTGCGCGCGACCTGCAGTTCATGATGGGCGACTGGCCATTTGGCTACTGGCTGGCGGCACAGGGTGCAGTGCTGGCCTTCATCGCGATTGTGGTCGTCCATTCGATCTGCATGAAGCGGCTCGCTCCCGAAGACTCGGAAGAGACCGACGATGGGATTGACGATGCGTGACCCGGCGGCCTACGCGGCGTACAAGATGCGCCTGCATCGCACCCTGGGTATCTTTGTTCTCGGCTTCATCGTTTTCCTTTTGCTGATGGCCTGGGCCGAACAGCGCGGCCTGTCGCGGTTCTGGCTCGGCCCCATCTTCATGTTCGCGACCGTCATGATGTATGCCGGCATCGGCATCTACGGCCGCACCACCGATCCGCATGAGTATTACGTTGCCGGGCGGCGCATTCCGGCCATGTACAACGGCATGGCCGCCGCGGCCGACTGGATGAGCGCCGCATCGTTCATCAGCATGGCTGGCAGCCTCTACCTGCAGGGATTCGGCGGCACGGAAGGGCAGGTTGGCGGCTTGGCTTTCGTGCTGGGATGGACGGGGGGCTTCTGCCTCGTCGCGATACTGGTCGCGCCGCACCTGCGCAAGCTGAACCTCTACACCGTGCCGGACTATTTCGGCCTGCGTTTCGGCGGCCGCTGGCCACGCGTGATCGCGGCACTGGCGGCCATCCTGTGCTCGTTCACCTATGTGGTCGCCCAGATCTACGGGATCGGGCTGATCGCCTCGCGCCTGACCGGTGTGCAATCCGAGATTGGCATCCTGCTGGGACTGGGCGGCGTGCTGCTGTGCTCCTTCCTGGGTGGCATGCGGGCGATCACGTGGACCCAGGTTGCCCAATACGTCATCATTCTTTCCGCCTTCCTGATCCCGGTGTCGTGGCTGGCGTACAAGCAGCTTGGCAATCCGCTTGCGCCCGTGGTGTATGGCGCCCAGCTGCAGAAGATCTCGCAACTCGAAGCGCGACTGGCCCAGGACCCGGCCGAGAGGGAGGTTGCCTCCATCTTCCTGAAGCGGGCCAAAGAGTATGAAGCCAGGCTGAGCGACATCGAATCGGCCCTGCGGCGCGAGCGTTCCGGCGCCCAGGAGCGTGTGCGCAAGTTAAAGGCCGAAGGAGCCGATTCGTCGCTGGTCGTGCAGGCCAACCGCGACCTCGCAGCGGTGCCGCGCAACGCGATCGCGGCCCGGGAAGTCTGGACCCGCGCGATGAACGACAGCTACGAACGCGCCAGGCCACTGGGTGGGCTGCCACCCCACAGTCAGCCATTCGCCGGCGATCCGCACGGAAGCGTGCAACAGCAGGAGGCTTTCAGCACTTCGCGTCTGAACTTCCTGGCGCTTACCGTCTGCCTGATGCTTGGAACGGCGGGCCTTCCGCACCTGCTGACCCGCTACTACACCACGCCGACAGTGGCTGAGGCCCGCACCTCGGTGGCGTGGTCGATCTTCTTCATTGCCCTGGTCTACCTCAGCGCACCGGCGCTGGCGGTGCTGGTCAAGTTCGAGGTGATGAACAACCTGGTGGGCAGCAGCTTTGACTCGTTGCCCACGTGGATCGCGCAGTGGGCCAAGGTGGATCCGTCGCTCATCTCGGTGTCCGACGTCAATGGCGACCGGATCCTCCAGTGGGGCGAAATCAGGATGGCCGCGGACATGATCATGCTGGCCAGCCCCGAACTGGGTGGCATGCCCTATGTGATATCGGGCCTTGTCGCCGCCGGCGGTCTCGCGGCGGCCCTGTCCACGGCCGACGGCCTGCTGCTGACAATCAGCAACGCGATGGTGCGCGATATCTACAGCCATGAAATCAACCACGACGTCATGCCGGAGCAGCGGGTCATCCTGTCGAAGTTTGCGCTGCTTGCCGTGGCGCTGGTGGCCGCAGCCGTGGCCTCGCTCAAACCGGCGGAGATCCTGCCACTGGTCTCTGCTTCGTTTTCGCTCGCGGCCAGCGCGTTTGTGCCGGTCATGGTGCTGGGCATCTTCTGGCCGGGGACCAACCGACGCGGAGCTGTAGCCGGAATGCTCTGCGGCCTGGGGGTGACGGTCTATTACATGTTGGTCAATGCGCCGTCGTTCCGGGGCTTTTTCGCCATGCAACCCGGCCAGGAACTCTGGCTGGGCATCCAGCCGATTTCGGCCGGGATATTTGGCGTCCCGGTAGGCTTCGCGATGGCAATCGCAGTCAGCTTGCTGACCCGGCACAGGCCGGCAGCGGTGATCACGACCTAGGGAATGCCCTATAGGGGTTTGCGCGAAGCGCACGCCTGCCCGGCCCGGCTGTCAGCGTGGCGTCAGACGGCCTGCGAACACTGAACCGGCGGTACAACATAGGAGACATTCCATGGCAACAGGTTCTTCGAGAGCACCCGTCAAGGCATCCGTATCCAGTTCACCCATGACCCGCGAGGAGAAGAAAGTCATCTTCGCCTCCTCCCTGGGAACGGTCTTCGAGTGGTATGACTTCTACCTGTACGGTTCGCTCGCGGCGATCATCGCAAAGCAGTTCTTCTCCGGCCTGGACCCCACATCAGCCTACATTTTCGCGTTGCTGGCCTTTGCCGCCGGTTTCCTCGTGCGGCCGTTCGGGGCGATCTTCTTCGGCCGGCTGGGCGACATGATCGGGCGCAAGTACACCTTCCTGGTCACCATCCTGATCATGGGCGCGTCGACCTTTATCGTGGGACTGCTGCCCAGCTATGCATCGATCGGCATGGCCGCGCCGGTGATCCTGATCGCCCTGCGCATGTTGCAGGGCCTGGCCCTTGGCGGTGAGTATGGCGGTGCGGCCACCTATGTGGCAGAGCATTCTCCACAGGGCAAGCGGGGTGCCTATACCTCATGGATCCAGACCACGGCAACGCTGGGCCTGTTCCTGTCATTGCTCGTCATCCTGGGCGTGCGCAACATGATGGGCGAAAAGGACTTTGGCGACTGGGGCTGGCGGATCCCGTTCCTGGTATCGATCGTGCTCCTGGGGGTGTCCGTGTGGATTCGGCTCAGCCTCAACGAATCGCCGGCTTTCCAGAAGATGAAATCCGAAGGGCGGACTTCCAAGGCGCCTCTGACGGAATCGTTCGGCGACTGGAAAAACCTGAAGATCGTCATCCTGGCATTGCTGGGTCTGACGGCAGGACAGGCGGTGGTCTGGTATTCGGGCCAGTTTTACGCGCTGTTCTTCATGACGACCATCGCCAAGGTCGACAACACCACCGCCAACCTGCTGATCGCCGGGTCGCTGATCATCGGCACGCCGTTCTTCATCGTGTTTGGCTCCTTGTCCGACAAGATCGGACGCAAACCCATCATCATGGCGGGATGCCTGATTGCCGCGCTGACCTATTTCACCGTGTTTCCGATGCTGCTGCAGTACGCCAACCCGGCGTTGCTGAAGGCGCAGCAGACGACCAAGGTGACGATCACGGCGGACCAGAACGAATGCTCGTTCCAGGGCAGCCCGATCGCCCGCGATATCGATTTCCGTACGTCTTGCGATATCGCCAAGCGCGCACTGACCCAGTCGTACGTTCCCTATGAAAACAAGGCTGGCCCTGCTGGCGCGCCCGCCACTGTGTCGGTCGGCGACAAGGTCATGACCGCACCGGCTGCCACGCTGAACGCCCAGGGCAATGGCTTTTCCACCGAAAGCGGCAAGGCGATCGGCGACTTCCGCAAGGCCCTGACCGATGCATCCAAGGCGGCCAGCCTGACCGTGGCGGCCGATCCGGACAAGATGAACAAGGGGATGGTGCTGGCGATCCTGACGTTCCTGGTCGTCCTTGTGACCATGGTGTACGGTCCGATTGCGGCCATGCTGGTCGAGCTCTTCCCCACGCGCATCCGCTATACCTCGATGAGCTTGCCCTATCACATCGGCAATGGCTGGTTTGGCGGCCTTTTGCCTACGACTGCCTTCGCCATGGTGGCGGCCACCGGTGATATCTACTATGGGTTGTGGTATCCGGTAATTGTTGCCGCGGGCACATTCGTCATTGGTACGCTCTTCATCCGCGAGACCAAGGACGTGGACATCTACGCGCGCGACTGATCAAGTCGGTTCCGGTTTATCGGGGCCCGCCTTTGGCGGGCCTTTTTTTGGTGCGCCCGGCAGGGCGCA
>JANYAN010000204.1 GCA_025361305.1 Burkholderiales bacterium | reverse complement strand
CGTTCCATCGGCCGGCGCCTCGATGTCGAAACTGGCCTTGTCGGTCTCGACCACGGCGATACATTCGCCCTTGCTCACGGTGTCGCCGACCTTCTTCAGCCACTGCGACACGGTGCCCTCCTCCATCGTGTGGCCGAGGTTGGGCATGCCTATTTTCCAGCTCATAGGGGACCGCTCTCCTGGGTTGCTTGTGGGGTGCCGGAACCGCGGTCGGATCAGCTCTTGCCGGGCCAGACCGCCTTGGCGACGGCAATCGCCGGTGGATAAACCGCCACCGGCTGTCCTCCGCGCCATTGCGCGATAACCAGACCGGCTCCGACGCGGCGGCCGCGTTCGTCCCATTTCAGCGGGCCGGTAAAGTAGTCGGCGGCACCCGTGGTGGAGTCCATCTTGCGAATTACCTCGGCCACTTTTTTGCGGTCTGCCGCACCGGCCTTCTCGAGCGCTTCGCGGTAAATCATGATCTGGCCGTAACCGTCGAGGGACTGCGCGGTCATCCATGGCCGGCCGGTGCGGGCTTTGAATCGGGCGACCAGCTCCTGATGACGCTTACCCGGCCAGTTGGAATTGATGCTGAAGAAATTCTCTAGACTTTTCGCGCCGGCGACATTGAGCAATTCTGGCGTTCCGCTGGGGCCGGCCACTGCGAAGGTCGGCAGCACGTCACGGCCCAGACCCAGCTCGGTCAGCTTGTCGAGTTGCAGCTTGAGGTCCGGCAACGCGGACGGCATGAGAAACAACACATCCGGCTTGTTGCGGCGCAGATTGGCCACCAGCTCGGTAGCATCCGAGATCGGCGGTGTGTACGGCTTTTCGGAGAGCAAGGTCAAGCCGGCCTTCTCGAAACCTCCATCTCGCCAGGTCCGCACCATCACTTGAATCGCCTGATTGGTATCGGCCACCACCGCGACAGTCTTGGGCACAAAGCCGATCGCCGTTTTGGCAAGCTCCATCATGGCGGGCAAGGCCATCTGGCCCTGGGAACTGGCGACCGGCACCGCTTCAAAAAGATACTTGAAGCCACGCTCCGTCAGCGCGTCGGCAAAAGTCTGGGTGATCCATGGCAGCTCGGCGCGCTCTGTCAGCTCGGTCACTACCAGCGTCATGCCGCTTAGCGCATCGCCAAAGCCGCCAATCAGGGTCGGTTCCTGCGCCAGAAGCCTTTGCGCTGCGTTCTTGGCTTTCTCCACCGAGTCTTCCGCATCGGCCGCCACCAACTCAAGTCGTGCGCCGCCGAGCGACTTGATGCCGCCGCTGGCGTTGATCTCCTCGATCGCGAAATCGGCGCCGGCCTTGATGTTGAGTCCGATGGAAGCCCAGGGCCCGGACAGCGGAACAACGGTTCCGAGCTTGACGGTGGCAGGGTTTTGCGCGCCGGCGCCTTTGACAAAAGCACTGGTTGCGGCCGCCAGTGTCAGGTTCAGGGCGGCACGTCGGGTAATTGACAGTTTATGCATGGTGGTCTCCGTTAAGTTTCAAGGTTGCGGGGGGGGTAAAGGTCGGCCGGGCGGGTCATGGCAGGCCCAGGTAGGCTTGCTTGATACGTTCGTCTTTCATGAGTTGTGCCGGCGGGCCTTCGGCCACACACCGGCCCACGTCAAGTACGTAGGCCCAGTCGCACAGTTCGAGTGCCTCGACGACCCGCTGCTCGACCAGCAAAATCGTCAGCTTCCTATCGCGGTGGATGTCATGGATGCGCTCGAAAATCATGTCCACCACGATCGGTGCGAGCCCCATCGAGGGTTCGTCCAGCATCAGCAATCTTGGCGATGACGCAAGGCCGCGTCCGATTGCCAGCATTTGTTGTTCACCGCCCGAGAGTGTCCCGGCAAGCTGGCTGCGCCGTTCGGCCAGCACCGGAAAAAGCGAGAAGCAACTTTCGAGATTGCCGTTCCATTCGGCACGGCCCTGGGCGGTAGTTGCCCCCATCTCCAGGTTCTCCAGCACGGTCAGGTTGCTGAAGACCTGACGGCCTTCCGGAATATGCGCGATACCCAGGTGGGCACGATCCTTCGCTGGCAGCGTCAACAGATCGTGTCCGTCGAAAACTATGCGTCCGGCGGTAGGAATCACCTGGCCTGAAATGGCCTTGAACAGAGTGGTCTTGCCGGCACCGTTCGGCCCCACGATGGCGACGAACTGACCCGCGTCTACCTTGAGCGACACGTCGCTCAAGGCCCGAATCGCCCCGTAGGCGGCGCTGACGCTTTCAAGCCGCAGCATGCAGTTCCATCCATTTCTTGCCAAGATAGGCCTTGATGACTTCCGGGTCGGCCATGACGGTCGCGGGAGCACCTTGGGCAATGACCTGCCCGTGGTCCAGCACGACAAAGCGGTTGGCCAGCCGTGTCATGGCGTGCATGGTGTGCTCGATGATCA
>JANYAN010000192.1 GCA_025361305.1 Burkholderiales bacterium | reverse complement strand
CCCGCCCCCTTGATGCGGGCGCAAAACAGGTCGAGGGCAGCGGCCAACAGTTCACCCGGACGCGCTTCCTTGCGGCGCTCGCGCTTGGCGTGGACCTCGTCGTGGCGGGCCGCGATGAACTTGGAAAGGGACATGGAGAATTAATGACTGACGGGTTAGTAATGTAACGTCACGGCCTCGCAACGTCAAGCTGGACTGAAATGTCCTATTGACAGAACATTCCTGCCGTTCGTAGCATGCGCGGTGGCCTCGACCCTGCCCCTGCCCAAGTACCACCGCATCTACCTGATCCTGCGCGAGCAATTGCAGGAGGGGCGTTTCGCCACGGGCTTGCCCGGCGAGCTGGTCCTGATGCGGCAGTTCACGGTCGCGCGGGTGACAGTGCGCAAGGCGCTGGCGCAATTGGCTGCCGAGGGGCTGATCCTGCGCGAACCCGGCCGCGGTACCCGTCCGACCCGCCTGACCGGGCTCCTGGGCAATCTGGTCAGCATGGGATTGCGCACCACGGTCAACGTGATCGATGTCGAGACGCTAAGCGCGTCGGCCACGGTTGCGGCGGCACTGCGCATAGCGCCGGGTGACCTGGTGCAAAAGGCGGTCCGCGTCAGAAGCACGCGCGAAGGCCCGCTGTCGCACATCACCACCCATGTTTCGGCCGAAGTGGCCCGCCGCTTCGGCCGCCGCGAGCTGGCCCGCAGGCCGATCCTGGTGTTGCTGGAGGAGTCTGGAGTCAACGTGGGCCGGGCCGAACAGAGCATTTCGGCAAAGCTGGCCGACGCCGATGTGGCCCGGCACCTGGATGTCGCAGTGGGCTCCGCCTTGCTCGCCGTGCGCCGACTCGTCTACGACGAACAGGATCGGCCCGTACAGTGGCTGCATGGCCTGTACCGGCCCGATCGCTACGAATACGAAATGCAGCTGTCGCACATCGGCGGCATCGACGCCAAGGTGTGGGTCAGCAGGGATTGGTCAGCACAGTTTCACTAAGTTACCCAGGAGAAGCCCATGAGCAACCGTCGCCACTTCATGTCCCAAACAGCCGCCGCCGCATCGGCGCTGGCCTTTCCCCTCGCAGCGGGCGCTCAGCCCAAGACCGTCAAAGTGGGGGTGCTGCATCCGGTCACCGGCGCCCTGGCGTATTCGGGCCAGCAGTGCCGCGAAGGCGCGCTGATGGCGATAGAGGACATCAACAAGGCGGGGGGTATCAAGTCGCTCGGTGGCGCGAAGATAGAAGCGCTGCTGGGCGATGCGCAGTCGACGCCCCAGGCCGGTACGGCCGAAGTCGAGAAGATGAACGAGGCCGGCGTTGCCGCCATCGTCGGCGCCTACGCCTCGGCGATCTGCCTGGCGACGACGCAGGCGGCAGCCAAGTACAACCTGCCGCACGTGGTCGATGTCGGCGTGGCAGACCAGATCGTCGAGCGCGGCCTGAAGAACACCTTCCGCTTCGGGCCGGGCTACCGCAAGTGCGCCGAGGTGGCGGTGGCCAACCTGCACGTGCTCAACACCGCCGCGGGTAAGCCCGCGCGCACCGTGATGATCATTCACGAAGAGTCACTGTTCGGTACCGGAACGGCCCAGCTGCTGGCGCGCGAGCTCCCCGGCTACGGCTACGAGGTCAAGGAAGTGATCAAGCATGCCAACCCCACGCGCGACTTCAACAACATCGTGCTGCGGATGAAGGCGGTGAACCCGGACATCGTGATCCCGGCCAACTACTACAACGAATACGCGCTGCTGGTGCGCACCATGCAGCAGCAGAAGGTGACGCCCAAGGCGATCTATTCGGTGCTGGGCGGCGCGGCCTCCAGCTACAAGTTCGTCAAGGAGTTTCCCGAAGCGGCCAACGGCATCATCGATTGCAACCACTGGTTTAACCCGAAGGACAAGCGCTCGGCCGAACTGCGCAAACGGGTCGAAGCCAAGGGCTTGTTCTACAGCTACGAAGTCTTCAACACCTACACGGCCATGATGCTGCTGGCCGACGCGCTGAACCGGGCCAAGTCAACCGACAAGGCGGCGCTGACGGATGCCCTGGAAAAGAGCACCTTTGCCGACCACTTCATGCCGTACGGCCCGACGAAATTCGTCAACGGCCAGAACACGGGGGCCCAGCCCCTGATGACGCAGGTGGCCAAGGGCGACATCAAGGTGATCGTGCCGC
>JANYAN010000180.1 GCA_025361305.1 Burkholderiales bacterium | reverse complement strand
GCCGAGCGCGTCTGGCAGGAACTGGCGCGTGGCCTGATGGAAGGCACACCCTCGCGCATGTTCGGGCTGCTGCGCGATTGCGGGGCACTGGCCAGGCTGCTGCCCGAAGTGGACCGGCTGTGGGGGGTGCCCCAGCGTGCCGACTACCACCCGGAGGTGGATACCGGCGTGCACCTGATGATGGTGCTGGACATGAGCGCACACCTGCAGGCGCCGCTGACGGTACGCTTTGCCTGCCTGACGCACGACCTCGGCAAAGGCACGACGGCACCGGAGAACCTGCCCCGGCACATCGGGCACGAACAGCGCAGCGCGCAGTTACTGAAGGGCTTGTGCCAGCGACTGCGGGTGCCAACCGATTGCCGAGAACTGGCCGACGTGGTGGCACGCGAACACGGCAACATCCACGCCAGCGGCGGGTTCGACGCCAGCGCGATCATGCGCCTGCTGGAGCGGTGCGAAGCCCTGCGCAAGCCGCTTCGCTTCGACGAAGTCTTGCTCGCATGCGAGTGCGATGCCCGCGGGCGCCTGGGGCTCGATCAGACCGCGTATCCGCAAAGGCCCCGACTGTCGGCCGCGCTGGCGGCTGCGCAGTCGGTGGCGACCGACGAGATCGCGGCGCGGGCGATGGCCGCGCAGGCCAGCGGCCCAAAAATCGGCGAGATGATCCACAAGGAGCGCGTGGCTGCCGTGGCGCGGGCGCTCAACGGGCCTTAGACCAGCAGCGCGAGCGCGGCGAAGTCGCCGACCCGGTCGCCCAGGCCCGCAGCGGCCAGGTCGCTGCCGCCGGTCAAGGCCGGGAGTTTCCCGGTTATCTCGCCGTTCAGCCGCGGCAGCAAATAGGCCTGGTTGTTCCAGAACAAACTGCCGCCCAGACTGATGCGCTGCAGGTCAAGTGTGACGATGAGGTTGTAAAGCATGCGCCCCATCACGCGACACAGTTCATCGACCTGGGTAGATGCCAGCGCCTCTCCTGACCGGGCACACGCCAGCAGTGCCGCGGCGTCGGCGTTGAACCGCCGCTGCACCGCGTTGCCGGCGACCAGCGCCTCGACGTCGCCGATATTTCCGCAGCCGCACAGGGCGTCGACATTGTCGGAAACGAACATGTGACCGGCATGCCCCGCGTTGCCGTTCTTGCCGCGCAGCACCCGGCCGTCGACGCACAGGCCGACACCGATCCCGGTGCTCCAGGTCACATAGGCGCAGTGATCGAAGCCCTGCAGCGCGCCCCACCGCCGCTCTGCCTCGAGCGCGGCGATGCAGTCATTTTCTACCCGCACATCGGCAAACCGCCCGCGCAGGGGTGCCTCGAGCACGGCAGTTTCCCAGGTATTGGGCAGGCCGCGCGCCGGTCCCGCGATCCCGCCGCAAATGTTGGGCGCCGCCACTTCGACCTGACCGTCACGCTGCACAAAGGGCCCGCAGGAGGACACCCCCGCATGTGTGACCGCGCTGGGGGCGACGCCGATTTCACCGCATGTTTCGTCGATCATGCGAAGCACCTGGCGGGCCAGTGCATCGTTGCTCCCCGTCTTGGCGGTCGGCTCGGTGCGCCGGCCCAGCAGTTCCTGGCCAGTGCCCCTGTTCAGGCTGACCGCCACTTTTGTGCCACCGATGTCAACACAGGCCTTCATGAGTTCACAACACTTTCGAAATCGCAGCCGCAGCCAGACTCAGCAGGAGGGTGGTCGTCAATGGGATGAACCACTCGCGCCCGAACAGCTTGAAGCGCAGGTCGCCAGGCAGTTTTCCAAACCCCAGCCGCCGCAGTAGCGGCGAGAACCAGCTGATGAACATCAGCGCGAGGAAGACGACGATGAACCAGCGGATCATGGGCGCAGTTTAGGGCCTGATCAGAGCGCGTGGGTGCGGTCGCCAGCGCGAAAGCCTACGGCATCCCAGAACGACCCTTTGTAGAGGCCAAGCACCTTGAACAGCTCACCCATTTCATGCTCGGTGATCAGGCGTTGCGCCGCGACTCGCTCGGCCAGCGAGGCAAGCTCCATCTGTTCGACCAGGCCGCAATTCATCAAGAACCTGGCCTGGCTGGTGTAGCCCAGGGTCGCCAGACCCGCTTCCTGGGCAGCCAGCGCGATGGCAGTGAAGTTCACATGGGCCGTGATGTCCTTGCGGCCCACTTCGACCAGCGGGTCAGCGTCGGCCAGATGGCCCTGGTGGCACATCAGCGTGCCCATGTGACGCTGCGCATGGTAGTACTCGCTCTCAGGGAAACCGTAGTCGATGAAGAACGCCGCTCCCTGCTGCAGCCGGTCGGCCAGGGTTCTGGCAAAGGCCAGCGCCTGCGGATGGATTTCGGTCACGTAGTCATGCTCACCCGCCACGTCGACCGGCGGCCGAAGCCCGGTCGGGCGATCTGCAAACGCCAGAACGCCCTTGTCAAGCGCGACGCCGCGCTCATGCCACGACCCGCCCAATCGGGCCAAAAGCTTGACCGGCATGGCATCGAGGACCTCGTTGCCCACCACGACGCCGTTCATCGAATCGGGCAACTCATCGGCCCAGCGGACCTGGTCGCCGAAATCGGCCAGCGCCTGTTGCTGGCGCGCGCGCAGACTGGCCGAGAGTTCGACGATCGTGTAGCGGCGCGCACGGCCGTCCAGGGTGCTCAGCAACTGCATCGCCAGGGCACCCGAGCCCGCGCCGAACTCCCACACCTCGTCCGTGCCGGTGGCCGTGAGTGCGTCGCCGACCTGCACAGCCAGAGCCTGGCCGAACAACGGCGTCATTTCCGGTGCCGTAACAAAGTCGCTGCCCGAGCCCGGCAGCGCGCCAAACTTGCGCGAGTCGTTCGAGTAGTAGCCCAGCCCGGGCGCATACAACGCCAGCGCCATGAACTGGTCGAAAGAAACCCAGCCACCAGCGCGCGCTACCGATTGATCCACTAGCGTACGCAGCGCGGTCGTTAAACTTGTCGCTTCTGTCATCAGGCTCGATTGTCCCCGAATGAGCGCATCGCCCCGACTTCGTACCGTGCTGGTCACCGGCGCCGCCAAGCGGCTGGGCCGCGAAATCGCGCTGGGCCTGGCCGCGGGCGGATGGCAGGTCGCCGTGCACTATCGCGGCTCGGCCGCCGACGCTGCCGCTACGGCGGCCGAGTGCGCTGCGCTGGGCGTTGCCGGCGCCGCGTTCGAAGTGTTCCAGGCCGATCTGGGCGATGAAGCGCAGGCGCGCGCCCTGCTGCCGCGCGTAACCGACCGTTTCGGCGCGGTCGATGCGTTGGTCAACAGCGCGTCCGTGTTCGAGCACGACGGTGTCGGCAGCTTCAGCTACGCCGCGCTGGCCGACCACATGCGGACCAACGCCGGCGCGCCGATCCTGCTGGCACAGGCGCTGCACGATCACGTGAGCAAGCGCGACGGCTCTGGCGTCATCGTCAATCTGCTCGACCAGAAGCTGTGGAACCAGAATCCCGATTTCCTCAGCTACACGCTGTCCAAGGCCGCGCTGGAGGCCGCCAACACGGTCCTGGCGATCGCGCTGGCGCCGCGCCTTCGCTTAGTGGGAGTGGCACCGGGCCTGACCATCACCAGTCATATGCTGTCGCAGGAGAAGTTCGAGCGGCTCCATGCACTTTCGCCCCTGGGCCGCTCATCGACACCGCATGATGTGGTCGCGGCCGTGAGGTTCGCTCTGGACAACGAATCGATCACGGGCACCACGCTGCTGGTGGACGGTGGCCAGCATCTCATGAAGTTCGACCGCGACTTTTCGCTGATGTAAGCGCCACACCACAGGATTGCCATGTCCAAGGCCGGAACCCAGATCCTCACGCTCAACGGGCTGCGCTTCGACGCCAACCTGGGCATCCTTGACCAGGAGAAGATTTCGCCGCAGCCCATCATGGTGGACGCCGAGCTCAATCTGGGCACGCAGCCGCTGCTGCCGCGCGACGACGACATCATGCACGTGCTTGACTACCGCAAGGTGCGCCGCATCATCATCCAGGAATGCACGGCCCAGCATGTCAATCTGCTGGAAAGCCTGATCGGCAAACTGGCCGTCCGGTTGATGCAGTTGCCCGGCGTGCTGGGCGTTCGGGTGCGCATTGCCAAGCTCGAAATCTTCGATGACTGCGAAGTGGCCATCCGGGTCGAGACCGGGCAGTGGTAGGCTGGTTCGACAATAATCTTCCCATGAATGCCGTCTGGATCGACAAAGAGCCCGTTCCCCTGCACAAGGAACGCAGGATGGAGCGCGAAGCGCACAAGCTCGAAAAGCGACTGTGCCGACTTGTGGGCCAGGCTATCGGCGACTACCGCATGATCGAGGAAGGCGACAAGGTCATGGTCTGCCTGTCCGGCGGCAAGGACAGTTACAGCCTGCTCGATATCCTGCTCAGACTCAGGCAGCGCGCGCCCGTGAATTTCGAACTGGTCGCGGTGAACCTCGACCAGAAGCAACCGGGCTTTCCGGCTGATGTCCTGCCGCAATACCTCGCGCGGCTGGGCGTGGCATTCCACATCGAAACGCGCGATACGTATTCCGTGGTCAAGGACAAGATCCCCGAGGGCAAGACCATGTGCAGCCTGTGTTCGCGTCTGCGCCGCGGCATCCTCTACCGCGTGGCGGGCGAACTCGGTGCCACCAAGATCGCACTGGGCCACCACCGCGACGACATGCTTCAGACGTTCTTCCTGAACATGTTCTTTGGCGGCAAGCTGAAGGGCATGCCACCCAAACTGGTCAGCGACGACGGCCGGCATATCGTCATCCGGCCGCTGGCCTATGTGGCCGAAAAGGATCTGAGCCGCTGGGCCGAGCAACGGCAGTTTCCCATCATCCCCTGCACGCTGTGCGGCAGCCAGGAAACACTGCAGCGCAAACAGGTCGGCGCGATGCTGCGCGAGTGGGACAGGCAATACCCTGGCCGCGTCGACAACATGTTCACCGCGTTACAAAATGTGGTCCCCTCGCACCTGGCGGACGCTGCACTGCACGACTTCAGGGCCCTGAGGGCAACAGGCGTCGCCAGCGCGCAGGGCGACCGGGCGTTCGATCCTGAGGACTTTGCCGGTCCGTCTCCGCAATCGGGCCTGCACCAGGTTGGCATCCGGATCGCGGGTTGACACCTGGCAACAGAAATCCGGCAAGAAATAGGCTTGCCAAATAAAATACAGGCTTATGGACGCCACGCGCATCATCGCCGTACGCCATGGCGAGACCGCCTGGAACGTCGACGCGCGCATCCAGGGCCAGCTGGACGTGGGCCTGAATGACACCGGTCGCTGGCAGGCCCGGCGGGTCGGGCAAGCCCTGGCCGGCGAGGCGATCAGCGCCGTTTATTCGAGCGACTTGGGCCGCGCCCACGAAACTGCCCTGTCGATCGCCGAGGTAACCGGCGTGGCGGTGTTTTCCGACGAGGGCCTGCGCGAGCGCGGGTTCGGCATGTTCGAGGGCAGGACCTTCGATGAAATCCACCAGACCTGGCCAGACCACGCGCAGAATTGGCGCAAGCGCATACCCGAGTGGGAGCCTCCCGAAGGTGGTGAGTCGCTGCTGCAACTGCGCGAGCGTGTCACGCGCACCGTGCATACTCTGGCATCGCGCCACACCGGCGAACAGATCGTCGTGGTAGCGCACGGCGGGGTGCTCGATACACTCTACCGGGTGGCCACCGGACAGGAGGTGAACTCACCACGGACCTGGCAATTGCCCAACGGGGCGATCAACAGGTTGCTGTGGACGCCCGGGGGGCTGACCCTGGTGGGCTGGTCCGACACCCAGCACCTGGAACATGAACCCGACGACCAAGACACCGCTTTCTGACTATTTGCGCCATCTGGTCGGACAGAGCGTCAACGCCATCGACACACCCGCCCTCGTCGTCGACATCGATGCGATGCTGCGCAACCTGGGCCGGATGGCGGAGTTGGCCCGCAAGCATGATGTGCGCTGGCGACCCCATGCCAAGATGCACAAGAGCGCGACCCTGGCCAAGCTGCAGATCCAGGCGGGCGCCGTGGGTGTGTGCGTCCAGAAGACTGCCGAAGCCGAGGCGATGGTGGCTGGCGGCGTCTACAACGTCTTCATCAGCAACGAGGTGATCGCCCAGAGCAAGTTGTCTCGCGTTGCGGCGCTGGCCCATCGGGTGGTCGGCGAACACGGGCAGTTGGCCATCGCGGTGGACAGCCCCGAGGGAATTAGCCGCCTGGCCGTGGCAATGAACGAGGCGCGCGCCGGCACCGGCACAGCGGCGGCCGTCATCGACGTTTTCATTGAGATCGATGTCGGCCAGGGACGCTGCGGCGTTGCGCCAGGCAAGGCCGCCGTCGCCCTGGTGCACGAGATCCGCAAGCACCCGGCCCTTCGGTTCGCCGGCCTGCATGCTTACCACGGCAAGGCCCAGCACCTGCGCAGCGCGCGGCAACGGCGCGAGATGATCGCAATGGCCGTTGACGACATTGTCTACACCCGCAAGCTGATCGAGGCCGAAGGCATCCCGGTGGACCTGATTACCGGCGCAGGGACCGGCAGCATGGTGCTGGAGGCCTCCAGTGGTGTCTACGGTGAGTTGCAGGCCGGCTCGTTCCTGTTCATGGACGCCGACTACGCGGCCAACGAACGAGACCCGGCGCAACCCCAGTTCGAGCATGCGCTGTTTGTCAAGACCCAGGTCATCAGTTCGCGCGACGACCATGCAGTCTGCGACGCCGGGCACAAGAGCCACGCCATCGACTCGGGCCTGCCCAAAGTTCACGCCTTCGACGCCGAGAGCGAACTTGAATTCTTCAACGGCGGCGACGAGCACGGCATCCTGAAGCCGGCGGGCGCCAGCCGGCGCGTTCCCGCCATTGGCCGGATGCTTTGGCTGATCCCGGGCCATTGCGATCCCACGGTCAACCTGCACGATGCCATGATCGGCGTCACCGGCGGCCTGCGCAACGGCATCGTGGACCGCATCATCAGGGTTGATGCCAGAGGCGCCCTGACCTGAGCAAGGCGAGAATCGGCTCATGACCCCGGGCCAGATCATTGTTCTTGCGACACCTTTTTTCTTTCTGCTGATAGGCATCGAGTTCGCGTGGGGCTGGGCCCACAAGCGCAACACCTACCGGCTCAACGACGCCGTCAACAGCATCGGCCTGGGCATGCTCAGCGAGATCAGCAAGGTTTTCACACGTCTGCTCAGGGTCGGGATCTACGGCGCCGTCTATACGTCGGTGGCTGTCGTGCCGCTGGAGCAGGCGCGCGAATTCTGGACTTCCTGGCCGGGCTGGCTGCTGGCGCTGCTGTTCTACGACTTCTGTTACTACTGGCTGCATCGAGCGGGGCATGAAACCGCAATCTTCTGGGCTGCCCACGTGGTGCATCACCAGAGTCAGGACTACAACCTGTCGACTGCCCTGCGCCAGACCAGCAGCGGTGCCTTGCTCGGCTGGCTGTTCTACCTGCCGATGGCGGTGGCCGGCGTGCCGCCGCTGGTGTTCGGCGTGGTCGCCCTGATC
>JANYAN010000152.1 GCA_025361305.1 Burkholderiales bacterium | reverse complement strand
CAACTGGCAGGCCTGTCGGCAGCCGAGCGAGGCCACACCTACATCGACCTGGCAACGGTCAGCGTGCTGCTGGACGCGGGGGCCGGCGCAGGGTGGAAATATGTCGAACCGGCGACAGGACAGGCCTTTACGCGGTCGGAGGGTCTGGCAGTGGCCAGCTACCACGCCTTCATGGCCGGGCTGTTTTCCAGCGACAGGAACCATCCGCTGCGGGTTGATGCGGCCGGCCTGCGCGGCCTCGTCGCCGAGAATCTTGCGTCTGCGTTCCAGGTGAGCGCGTCCAACCCGATGAACGGAATGGACGGGCGCGTGGTGCTGTTGCGGCGGCTGGGCGAGGCTTTGAACGAGCAGCCTGGGGTCTTCGGCGAGCAAGGGCGACCCGGTGGCCTGCTGGACACGATGGTCAGTCCGCCCGGGCCCGACACCCCGCCCACGGCTAGCGTCGGCGCACACGACATTCTTTCGCAGCTGCTCTCGGCCCTGTCAGGGATCTGGCCCGCCGGCAATGCCATCGGGACGGTGGACCTGGGCGATTGCTGGCGCCACGCCGCCGTGCGCGGCGAAGGCCTTTCCGATGGCTGGATGCCCTTTCACAAGCTGTCACAGTGGCTGGCCTACTCGCTGATCGAGCCTTTCGAGTGGGGCGGTGTCACGGTCACTGGCCTGGACGCCCTCACCGGCTTGCCGGAGTATCGCAATGGCGGCCTGATGATCGACAGCGGCCTGCTGCGGCTGCGTGACGAGGCAGCCACAGCGGAACTCTGGCGACCGGGCGACGAAATCATCGTAGAGTGGCGTGCCATCACGCTTGCGCTGCTGGACGAAGTCGCCCACGCCGTGCGCCAGCGCCTTGGCGCCGCGGCGGCGCGGATGCCACTGGCCTGCGTTCTCGAAGGTGGCACCTGGGCAGCCGGGCGCGAACTCGCCCAGCGCCTCAGGGGCGGTCTGCCGCCACTGCGCATTGTCAGCGACGGAACGGTTTTTTGAGCAACTGAGGCAACCCATGAGCAACGTCCATCTGATCGACCATCCACTGGTGCAGCACAAGCTCACCCTCATGCGCCGCAAGGAATCCAGCACCAACAGTTTCCGGCGGCTGCTCAATGAGCTGTCGATGCTGATGGCCTACGAAGTGACGCGCGACATGGCAATGCAGGACGTGGAGATCGATACACCCCTTGAGCACATGACGGCCAGGATGATCGACGGCAAGAAGCTAGTGTTCGTCTCCATCCTGCGTGCCGGCACCGGCATCCTGGATGGCATGCTCAGCGTCGTGCCGGGCGCGCGCGTCGGCCATATCGGCCTGTACCGCGACCCCAAGACCCTGACGGCCGTGGAGTACTACTTCAAGATGCCGCAGGGCATGCAGGAGCGCGACGTTGTGGTGGTCGACCCGATGCTGGCTACCGGCAATTCCGCCATCGCTGCCGTGGAGCGCCTGAAGGAACTCAAGCCCAAGTCGATCAAGTTCGTGTGTCTGCTGACTTGCCCCGAAGGCATCACTGCGTTGCAGAAAGCTCATCCGGACGTGCCCATCTACACTGCCGCGATCGACCGGCAGCTCAATGACCACGGCTATATCCTCCCAGGTTTGGGTGATGCAGGCGACCGCATCTTCGGAACGAAGTAAATCCGCGTCTGTAGACTCGCCTCCATGCGCAAAATCCTCACTCTCCTGCTCGCCTTCGCGCTGGGCGGCTGCGCCAGCGCCCCGCCGGCCGCCGAGCCCGGACGGGTTGCCGTCATTTCGGCTTTCGCACCCGAACTCGTACTGCTGCTGTCAAAGGTCGATCAGCCACGCAAGCAGACGATCAACGGGGTGGAGTTCACCTCCGGGACCTTGCAGGGCAAGCCGGTCGTACTGTTTCTGAGCGGCATCAGCATGACCAATGCCGCCATGAACACCCAGCTGGCGCTGGACCGCTTCAAGGTCACCCATATCGTGGTCAGCGGGATCGCCGGCGGTGTGAACCCGCAACTCAACATCGGCGACGTGACGGTGGCGCAGCACTGGGGGCAATACCTCGAAGTGCTGATGGCCCGCGAAACGGCGCCGGGCAAGTTCAGTCCGCCGCCCTGGATGGACGACGCCAAACTTCCCAACTTCGGCATGCTGCACCCCAGGCCGGTGGGTATGCGCTCGGCCGGTCGCGCTGGCGAGGAGAGAAAGTTCTGGTTCGACGTCGACCATCCAGGGCGGCGGACTGAACTTGCCCGGCGCCGTTTCGCGGGCCATCAGCACTTCGAGGTATTGCCCCCAGTGCTGCGCCACCGTCACGTCGCCGATGTTGAGTTGCGGGTTCACACCGCCGGC
>JANYAN010000148.1 GCA_025361305.1 Burkholderiales bacterium | reverse complement strand
TTATGTGCTGGCCATCGCTCCCGATTCACTGGAGCGGCTTCGCGCCTATTGCGAACGGGAGCGTTGTCCGTTCGCGGTGGTGGGTGTCGCCACCGAGGAACGCCAGCTGATCGTTGCCGACGAGGGCGCGCGGCCGCCGGTGGACATGCCGATGAATGTGCTGTTGGGCAAGCCCCCGAAAATGCACCGGGACGTGGCCAGTGTAGAGCGCCTTTTCGAGCGGCTCAAGCTCGATGACGTCAAGCTGCAGGAGGCCGCGATCAAGGTGCTGGCCCATCCCACCGTGGCCTCCAAGCGGTTCCTCGTCACCATCGGTGACCGGACTGTCGGCGGGCTGACGCACCGGGATCAGATGGTGGGTCCCTGGCAGGTGCCCGTGGCCGACTGCGCGGTGACGCTGGCCGACTACAGGGGATTCGCCGGCGAGGCCATGAGTATGGGCGAGCGAACGCCGCTGGCGGCCATCAATGCACCCGCGTCCGGCCGCATGGCGGTGGCCGAGGCGATTACCAATCTGCTGTCCGCGCCGATCGATTTGCCACGCGTCAAGCTGTCGGCTAACTGGATGGCCGCTTGCGGTGAGCCGGGCGAGGACGCGGCCCTCTATGAAACCGTGCGCGCGGTCGGCATGGAACTGTGCCCGGCGCTCGGTATTTCCATACCCGTGGGCAAGGACAGCCTGTCGATGCGCACGCAATGGGCCGATGACGGCGTACCCAAGAAGGTCACCTCGCCGGTCAGCCTGATCGTCAGCGCGTTCGCCACGCTGGCTGACGTGCGCGGCACCCTGACGCCGCAACTGGATGCGCACGCCGACACAACGTTGGTGCTGGTTGACCTGGGCAGGGGCCGCAACCGCATGGGCGGCAGCATCCTGGCCCAGGTGCTGAATCAGGCCGGCGATGAAGTGCCAGACCTGGACGATCCTCGGGATCTGGTGAATCTGGTCAATGCCGTCAATGTCCTGCGGGTACAGGGACGGTTGCTCGCCTATCACGACCGCAGCGATGGGGGCCTGTTTTGCGCGGCCTGCGAAATGGCTTTCGCGGGCCATGTAGGTGTAGCGCTCAACGTGGACCTGCTTATCACGGAAGGCGACGGCATTTCGGACAGCCGGGCCGAATACGGCGACGCCAAGAACTGGGCTGGCCAGGTCGCTCCGCGCCGAGAGGAACTCACGCTCAAGGCGCTCTTCAACGAAGAACTCGGGGTATTGCTGCAGGTGCGCACCAGTGAACGCGACGAGGTGATGCAGACGTTACGTGAACATGGGCTGTCGCGCCATAGCCATGTCGTTGGCAAGACCCGGCCTTCGTCGTCGGCGATCGAGGCCGGCGGGGCACAGGTGCAGGTCTGGCGCGACACCAAACCGGTATTCTCGGCAGCGCTGTCCGACCTGCACCAGGTGTGGGACAGCGTGAGCTGGAAGATCTGCCGTCAGCGCGACAACCCTGCGGGCGCTGACCAGGAACACTCGACCGCCGGGGCCGTTTCGGACCCAGGGCTGCGGGTGGCGCTGACGTTTGATCCTTTGGAAAATGTGGCCGCCCCATTCCTGAACCTGGCACGACCCAGGGTGGCCATCCTGCGCGAGCAGGGCGTCAACTCCCACGTGGAAATGGCCTACGCCTTCACCGAGGCGGGCTTCGATGCATGGGACGTTCACATGACCGACTTGCAAACTGGTCGGGCCCGGCTGCAGGACTTCAAGGGCTTCGTCGCGTGTGGTGGCTTCAGCTATGGTGACACGCTTGGCGCCGGCATCGGCTGGGCCCGGAGTATCACCTTTAACGCGCAGCTGGCCGATCAGTTCAAGGCGTTCTTAGCCCGCAGCGACACGTTTGCGCTGGGCGTTTGCAACGGCTGCCAGATGCTTGCCGAGTTGGCCGACATCGTCCCCGGTGCCGACTCCTGGCCGCGCTTTACCACGAACCGCAGCGAGCGTTACGAGGCCCGGTTGTCGCAGGTCGAGGTGCTCGAATCGCCAAGTTTATTCTTCGCCGGTATGGCCGGCAGCCGCCTTCCGATAGCAGTCGCGCACGGAGAGGGGTATGCGAACTTTGGGCACCGGGGAGACGCCGCGCGGGCGATCGCCGCGATGCGTTTCACCGACAACCATGGCCAGCCAACGCACGCCTATCCGGCCAACCCCAACGGCAGCCCGGCCGGCCTGACGGCAGTGACCACGGCCGATGGGCGCTTCACCGCCATGATGCCCCACCCCGAGCGGGTTTTTCGCAACATCCAGATGAGCTGGACCTCGGGCGATCGCGGCGAATTCAGCCCGTGGATGCGGATCTGGCGTAACGCGCGGCGGTGGGTGGGTTAAGAACGGCTACCGCGCCGCAGGCGGTGCGACGACGGCGCCTTCGATGCCGTGGCGCGCGAGTGCCGCCGCGACAAAACCCGATGCCTTCATTTCCTCGACGAAAGCCGTGAGGTAACGGGCGCCCGCTTCACGCCCGCGGGGCAGGCCCACGGCTTGCTGGATCACCATGAAGCGGCCGTCGAGCAGGCGCAGGCCGGGCAGGCGCTTGGCGTCCGCCTGTAGTTGCTGCTTGACACCAGCCGCCACATCCAACCCCTGAGCAAGAAACAGATCGGTCACGGCCGGGGAGGTTGGTGCCCGCACCAGCGTGGCGGCCGTCAGCTCGCGCCGCAGAAACAGGTCGTAGGCGCTTGCATTGCCCACAGCAATGCGCACGCCGGCCCGGTCGACCTCATCGTTCGACTTGATTGGCGAGTCGCTTCGCACCAGATAGGCGCCTTCGATGATCACGTAGGGTGGCGTCTGCAGCATGTCTGCCCCACGCACCGGATCGATGGCCACGAACCCGATATCCACCTGCGCCGTCTTGACGGCTTCGACCACCGCGCCAGCCGACGCGAAGGTGACCAGCTCGACCGGGACACCGAGCCGTCTTCCCAGTTCGAGCGAAAGGTCCACAGAGACGCCGCGTGGCTGGCCGCTGGCGGGGTCCCTGGCGGCAAGAATCGGGTTGCCGAAATTGATTGCGGCGCGCAGCTTGCCGCCAGGTGCCAGTTCGGCCACAGGAGCTCGCGGCGCCAAGGCGCAGGCCGCCACCACACAGGCCAGCGCAAGCACGGCGCCCGCGCGCCATAGCCTGCGTATTTCAGTTGTCATATCTCAGCACCACACGGCCGTAGATGTTGCCGCGGCGCATCCTTTCAAGCACCTCGTTGACCTGGTCAAGCGGCTGTGACTCGGTGCGGCAGCGCAGTTTGCCGCTGGCCGCCAGTGCCAGTACCGCGCGCAGGTCGTCGCGCGTGCCCACCGCGCTGCCCATCACGCGCACTTCGCCGCCCACCAGGGCCAGCGCCGGAAAGCTTAGCGGCTCCGCCGGCAAGCCGACCACCGCAAGGGTGCCCGTTGGACGCAGGCATTTCAGCGCCGTGTCGAACGCCGCCTTGGCCGCCGAGGTGACAACCGCTATGTGCACGCCGCCCGCTACGATGACCTTCTTGATGGCCTCGGCATCGGTCACGTTCACGGCAGTGGTGGCTCCAAGCTGCAATGCCAGCTCCAGCTTCTCCTGCGACACGTCGAACGCGATGACCTGGGCACCGAAGGCCTGCGCAATCTGCACCGCAAGGTGGCCCAGGCCACCGACGCCAAATACCGCGATGCGCAGGCCGGCTCCGGCTCCCGCGTTTTTCAGCGCACGGTACACCGTGACGCCCGCACAGAACAGCGGGGCTGCTTCCTCGGAACTGATGCCATCGGGCACGGGCAGGGCATGACTGGCCTTGGCGCACATGAAGGCGGCGTAGCCGCCGTCCACCATCAGGCCCGTGACCACACCCTTGCGGCACAGATTCTCGTTACCTTCGCGGCATTGCTCGCAACTCCCACAGCTGGCATGCAGCCACGCCACGCCAACGCGTTCGCCAATCGAAAGGTGGGTGACGGCGTCGCCGCGCTGGACGACGCGGCCAACCACCTCGTGTCCGGGGATCAGCTTCTTCTTGGTCCTGGCCCGAAAGCCGGCGAGGTCGCCTTCGATAATGTGCAGGTCGGAGTGGCAGACGCCGCAGGCCTCGACCTGGATCAACACTTCGTCCGGTCCCGGCTGCGGCCTGGGCACCTCCTCAAGGGCCAGCAAGGTGCCAAATTCATTGAGGACAGCGGCTCTCATCGGGATCCTTTCACTTTCGCCGATTACACACTGGGCGTGCTGCGGCGGCAAGGGTGGTGCTGCGTACACTCGCACCATGCGATCCCGACGCTTCGACAGCATCGACGCCCTGCGCGGCGTGGCCATCGTGTGGATGACCGCCTACCACTTCTGCTTTGATCTGAATCACCTCGGCTGGATTCACCAGGACTTTCATGTCGATCCGTTCTGGACCTTGCAGCGCACGGCCATCGTCAGCCTGTTCCTGTTCTGTGCCGGCCTGGGCCAGTCGGTGGCGATGGAGCAAGGCCAGAGCGGCGCGCGGTTTGCCAGGCGATGGGCCCAGATTGCCGGGTGCGCGCTGCTGGTGACGCTGGGGTCGTACTGGATGTTTCCCGCCAGCTTCATCTACTTCGGCGTGCTGCACGGCATCGCACTGATGCTGCTGCTGGTCCGCTTGACAGGGGGGCTGGGCCATTGGCTCTGGCTTTGCGCAGCGCTTGCCGTGGCGCTGCAATGGGTCGCCGCACCGGCTCATTCGGCAACCCCGGCGTTGGCGTTTCTGGATGGGCCGGCGTGGAACTGGCTTGGTCTGGTTGGGCGCAAACCGGTCACGGAGGACTATGTCCCGCTCATTCCGTGGCTGGGCGTCATGTGGTTTGGTCTGGCGGCGGGGCAGTGGATGCTGGGGCGTCGACTCGATTGGCTGACGCGCGCCATGCCCCAGGTTGCCACCCCTCTGGCGTGGCTCGGGCGCTGGAGCCTGTCGTGGTACATGCTGCACCAGCCGGTGCTGATCGGCGCCATGTCGGCGCTGGGTTGGCTCACTGCGCGGGCGTGACCCCGCCGGCCGGCCTACTCGATCTTGGCCTTGGCGCGCAGTTCTTCCTGGAATTTTGCAAGTTTTTGCTGCTGCAGCTGCTGGGCGATTTGCGGCTTGACTTCGTCGAACTTCGGCAACTGGGCTTCACGCACATCGTCCACGCGGATCACGTGCCAGCCGAACTGGGTCTTGACCGGGGTATCGGTGGTTTGGCCCTTGTTCAGCTTGATCATCGCAGCAGAGAATTCGGGAACGTAGCTGGCCGGCGTGGCCCAGTCAAGGTCGCCACCATTGGCGCCGGAGCCCGGGTCTTTGGATTGTTTCTTGGCCATCTCATCGAATTTGCCGCCCTTCTTGAGCGACGCGATGATGGCCTTGGCCTCTTCTTCCTTTTCCACCAGGATATGGCGGGCGCGGAATTCCTTGCCGCCATTGGCCGCCGCGAACTTGTCGTACTCGCCTTTGATCTCCGCGTCGCTCACGGGATTGGTCTTCTGGTAGTCGGCGAACAGTTCGCGGATCAGCAGGGTCTGGCGCGCCAGGTCCAACTGGGACTTGAATTCCTCGTTCGCGTCAAGGCCGCGGCGCTGCGCTTCCTGCATGAAGATTTCGCGGGCGATGACCTCGTCCTTGAGCTGCCCCTGCATTTCCGCGCCAACCGGGCGCCCCGACTTGGCCAGCTGTGCAGCCAGGACATCGACCCGGGACGTGGGAACCGGCTTGCCGTTGACGATGGCGACATTCTGGGCAGCGGCGGGCAGTGCAAGGCAAAGGGTGGCAGCGGCCAGGGCCGTGAGGAGGTACTTTTTCATGGGATTCCCTTGAGGATCAGGAAGAGGTGTCAGAACGTTTCAATCGCGAGGGCGTGCAACCCCCGGTCGATGAAATCTCGCAGCGCATCATACACAAGGCGATGGCGGGCCACCCGCGGCTTGCCGGTAAAAAACGGTGAAGCGATGCGGACCCGAAAATGGGTGCCAAAACCGGTTCCGTTGGCACCGGCGTGGCCAGCGTGGGCGGCGCTTTCATCCAGTACTTCGAGCCGGGTGGGTGCCAGGCGCTGCGTCAGCCGCTCTTCAAGCGCCTGCGCCGTGATATCACCGCTCATGAGTCGGGGGCCTCGCCAGACTTGACGTAGCGGGCGAGGTAGAGCGCCTGGCCGACCACAAAGACGACCATCAGCCCCAAGCCACCAAAGAGCTTGAAGTTGACCCATGTGTCGGTGTCGTAGTGGTAAGCGACCCAAAGGTTGACGACGCCCATCACGGAAAAGAACCCGATCCAGCTCCAGGTGGTGATTCTCCAGGCCACCTCGGGCAGTTCCAGCTGGGCGCCCATGAGCGATTTCAGCAGATTCTTGCGCAAGAACAGCTGGCCAGCCAGCAGGCTACCTGCCATCAGCCAATACAGCACCGTTGGCTTCCACTTGATGAAGGTTTCGTTCTGGGCCACGATGGTCGCGCCGCCGAACAGCACGATCACGCCAAGACTGACCCACTGCATCGGTTCGATCTGGCCCGTCTTGTAGCGCAGCCACCCGATCTGGGCGATGGTTGCCACGATGGCCACAGCGGTTGCGACGTAGATGCCGGCGATCTTGAACGCGACGAAGAAAAGGATGATCGGGAAAAAATCCAGCAGCAGTTTCATTCTTGCTTCTTGAAGTCCAGCGAGGCCGAGTTCATGCAGTAGCGAAGGCCGGTCTCAGTCGGGCCGTCGGGAAAGACATGGCCCAGGTGAGCGCCGCACGCGGCGCAGACGGTCTCTGTGCGTGCCATGCCGTGGCTGCGGTCGACGATCTCCTTGATTGCGCCGGGCAGCGCCAGAGAGAAGCTCGGCCAGCCGCAGCCCGCATCGAACTTTGTGGCCGAGTCGAACAGCTTTGCCCCACAGCAAATGCAGTGGTAGCTGCCGTCATCCCAGACGGCCTCGTACTTGCCGGTAAAAGGGCGCTCGGTCGCGGCGTGGCGTGTGACCTCGAAGGCGCCGCGTTCGGCGCCCTTGTCGGCCAGCAATTCCTGCCATTGCGCGTCGGTTTTCTGGATCCTGTAACTCATGATGAGCAGCTGATTTCGATATGTGAAGCCCAGTCGGGCGGGAATCCGGCCATGTCGTCGTGCTCCGGGTGTTCGTCAAATGGGGACTGGAGCAGGCCGAGCAAGGCTTGGACGTGGGAAAAATCCTTTAGTTTCGCCTGTCGGATCGCCAACTCGCCCAGGTGGTTGCGCAGGACGTATTTTGGATTGGTGGCGAGCATCTGGGCGCCCGTGCCTGCCTGGCCTTGGGAGTCCAGTCGCTGCGAGTAGTGCTGCAGCCACGCGTCAAATGCGTCCCGGTCCAGAAACAGGTCACGCACGCTGTCGGCAGGGCCGCCGGCAACATGGCGCGAGAGGCGCCGCCAGAAGATGGAGTAGTCGACCCGGTCCCGCGCCATCAGCCCAAGCGCGGACTCGATCAGTTCCCGGTCGCCCGCTTGGGCCTGCTGCAGCCCGAGTTTGGCGAGCATGCGGGCTTCGAGTTCGCGTGGGAAAAAGGTCTTGTACGACTCCAGGGCGGCCAAGGCCAGATCCTGGTCTTCGATCAGCGGCAGCAATGCCTGGCCCAGGCAGAACAGGTTCCAGTACGCGACATTGGGCTGTTTGTTGTAGGCGTAGCGGCCGGCCTCGTCGCTGTGGTTGCAGATGTGGCCGGGGTCGAAGGCGTCCAGGAATTGGAACGGTCCATAGTCGATCGTCAGGCCCAGAATGCTCATGTTGTCGGTGTTCATCACACCATGGCAAAAACCAACTGCTTGCCATTGGGCCACCATCAAGGCGGTGCGCTCACTGACCGCCTCCAGGAAAGCAGCGTACGGGTTGCCGTCGAACCTGCCGTCGACGCGGCATTGCGGATAGAACCGGTCGATCACGTAGTCGGCGAGTTGGCGCAGTTCCCCGGGCATGTCGCGCGCCGAGAAATGCTCGAAATGGCCGAACCGGATGAAGCTGGGGGCGACCCGCGTGACAACCGCGGCCGTCTCGATGTCCTCGCGGCGTACCGGTGCGTCAGATCCCGTAACGCACAGCGCGCGTGTGGTGGGGATGCCCAGTGCCTGGATCGCTTCGGATCCCAGGTATTCGCGGATGCTCGAGCGCAGTACGGCGCGGCCGTCGCCCATGCGTGAATAGGGCGTCAGTCCGCTGCCCTTGAGCTGCACTTCAAGCGGCCCCGCCGGGGTTTGTGCCTCACCCAGCAGGATGGCCCTGCCATCGCCCAGCTGGCCAGCCCAGGCGCCGAACTGGTGGCCGCTGTAGACGCTGGCCAGCGGCTGCGTGCCCGCAAGTGCAAGGTTGCCGGTCAGCGCCTGAACGGCCTCAGATGAGGCAAGCACGCCCGCATCCAGCCCCATGTCCCGGGCCAGTGGCGCATTGACCCCGACCAGATAGGGCTCTGGCAGTGGCGTGGGCGAAAGCGCGGTGTAGAACGCCGGCCCAAGAGCGGCGAAGGTGTTGCGCCACGGAACGCCCAAGGTTGCAGGCCGAGTGGGTGCGTCGACAAGTTCGGTCATGCCTCAATTGTCCCCCGGCCCGGTGCCGCCCGGGCGCGCAGGGTTAATGGCCCCCAGCAATAAGAGACCCCGTAGCCACGGGGAGCAGTGTGCTGCGGGTTGTCAATCCGGCGACAGCTGTTGCGGCCGGGGCGGGCGGGGAGCAAACTCGCGAGGCTTACGATTCGCCGTTGAGAACCCAAAAGCCGTTACCCAAGGAGCACGCATGCTGGGCCTGATGCAAAGCCAACCCCTGCTGATTTCGTCGCTGATCGATTTTGCCGAGCGCCACCACGGCAGCGGCGAAATCGTTTCGCGGCGGGTGGAGGGCGACCTCCACCGCTACACCTGGAGCGACGCGGCCAAGCGCTCGCGCCAGGTCGCCCACGCCCTGGACGGCATGAACCTGCTGTTCTCCGACCGAGTCGCCACGCTGGCCTGGAACGGCTACCGGCACCTGGAGCTGTATTTCGGCGTCAGTGGTTCCGGGCGGGTGCTCCATACCATCAATCCTCGTCTGCACCCGGACCAGATAGCCTGGATTGCCAATCATGCCGAAGACCAGGTGCTGTGCTTCGACCTGACCTTCCTGCCCCTGGTTCAAGCCGTGCATGCCCGCTGCCCGATGATCAGGCAGTATGTCGCGCTGTGCGGTCCCGACAAGCTGCCCAAAGACTCCGGTGTCCCGAATCTGGTCAGTTACGAGGACTGGATGGGCAGTCAGCCAACGGCATACGACTGGCCCAGCTTCGACGAAAACTCGGCCTCCAGCATGTGCTACACCAGCGGCACCACGGGCAACCCCAAGGCGGCTCTCTATAGCCATCGCTCTACGATCCTGCATGCCTATGCCGCCGCGCTACCGGACGTGATGTGCCTGTCGGCGCGCGACGCAGTCCTTCCCGTCGTGCCGATGTTCCACGTCAACGCCTGGGGTATCCCGTATTCGGCGGCACTCACGGGCTGCAAGCTGGTGTTCCCCGGCCCGGCGATGGACGGCAAGTCGATCTACGAACTGATCGAAACCGAGAAGGTGACGTACGCCGCTGGCGTACCTACGGTCTGGCAGATGTTGCTGGGACACATGAAGCCCGACAACCTGCGCTTTTCGACGCTCAAACGCACGGTGATCGGCGGCTCTGCCTGCCCGCCGGCCATGATCACCGCTTTCAACGACGACTACGGCGTCGAGGTTCTGCACGCATGGGGCATGACCGAAATGAGCCCGTTGGGAACGCTGTGCACCCTGAAGAACAAGCACCTGGGCCTGTCGCCTGAAGAGAAGATGAAGGTGCGGCTCAAGCAGGGCCGTGCGATCTATGGCGTTGACATGAAAGTCATCGGTGACGACGGCAACGAGCAGCCGTGGGACGGGAAATCCTATGGCGACCTGTATGTCAAAGGCCCCTGGATCGTTCGCGAGTATTTCAAGGGGGAGGGCGGCAATCCGCTGGTGGACGGGTGGTTTCCCACCGGCGACGTTGCCACCATCGATGCCGACGGCTACATGCAGATCACCGACCGCAGCAAGGACGTGATCAAGTCCGGCGGAGAGTGGATCAGTTCGATCGACGTCGAGAACATCGCCGTGGCCCATCCGGCGGTGGCGATGGCCGCCTGCATCGGCATGAAGCACCCGAAGTGGGATGAGAGGCCCATCGTCGCCGTGGTGAAGAAACCGGGCGCCCAGGTGACACGCGAAGAGTTGCTCAAGTTTTATGAAGGCAAGACCGCCAAGTGGCAAATTCCCGATGACGTGGTTTTCGTCGAAGCCATACCATTGGGCGCGACCGGCAAGATCCTCAAGACCCGATTGCGTGAAACGCTGAAGGACTATCGGCTGCCCAACACCTGAAAGCTTTGCGTGTTCTGGTTTGCGCAGCGCTTTTCATGCTGCACTGCGCAATCACAACGCCCCGTCCAGCCAAAACCACGTTGTCACATGGGTGATAGAAACTCGGCCACTTACGGGCATTCCCTGAGCGTTGCACTGCACAATAACGGTACCCTGCGCGCTATCAGTCAACCAAGGAGAACTCGATGAAATTTGCCATGAGAGTTGTTGCCGCTTCCGCCATGATGGTCGTTGCCGGCGCTTCATTTGCACAGAAGGGTGAGACCGTACGGATCGCCTTCATGGATCCGCTGTCGGGGCCGTTCGCCAGCACCGGGCAGAACCAGCTCAAGAGCTGGCAGTTCATCGCCGACCGTTTCAGCGGCGCCAAGAATGCAGCCGGCGTCAAATTCGAAGTGGTTGGTTTCGACAACAAGGGCTCTCCCCAGGAAAGCCTGAATACCCTGAAGGCGGCGATCGATCAGGGCTTCCGATACGTTACCCAGGGCAACGGGTCGGGTGCGGCCGCCGCCATTCTTGAGGCAGTGGCCAAGCACAACGAGCGCAATCCGGGCAAGGAACTCATTTACCTGAATTACGCTGCGGTCGATCCTGCGCTGACCAACGAAAAGTGCGACTACTGGCATTTCCGGCTCGATGCGGACACCACCATGAAGATGGAAGCGCTGACGGCTTTCATGAAGGATCAGCCCAAGGTCAAGAAGGTGTTCCTGATCAATCAGAACTACTCGCACGGCCAGCAGGTCTCGCGCTATTTCAAGGAAGACATCGCGCGCAAGCGGCCTGACATCCAGATCGTTGGCGATGACCTGCATCCCATCGGCCAGGTCAAGGATTTCTCGCCCTATGTGGCCAAGATCAAGCAATCGGGCGCTGACACTATCGTCACCGGAAACTGGAGTCAGGATCTGACGCTACTGGTCAAGGCGCTGAACGACGCTGGCCTGAAGCTGCCGATGTATACCTACTACGCTGGCGTGACAGGCACCCCCACGGCGCTGGCTGCCGGCGGCGACAGCGAGGTCTACGTCATTGCCTACGGTCACTCCAACCACACAGGCGAGCTTGGCCAGATCGGCGCCGACTTCAAGAAGAAGTTCAACGACGACTTCTACACGTTCGCAACATACAACGGTATCGAGCTGCTGGCCGGCGCGATAGCCAAGGCCAAGTCGACCGATCCGGTCAAGGTGGCCAAGGCGCTCGAAGGGCTGGAGATCAAGAGCTTTGCCGGGGATGTCACGATGCGGGCATCCGACCACCAGCTGCAGCAATCGATGTTCATCACAAAGTGGCAGAAGGCGGACAAGAAGTACCCGTACAGCGTGGAGAACACCGGCTATACGTTCGTGCCGATCAAGCAGATGGAACCCTACGTGGCGAGTACGCCCACCAGCTGCCAGATGAAGCGCCCGTCGGCTTCCTGACCGGCCAGTGACCAAAGCCGGGATCGCCGTCGCCATCCCGGCTTTTTTTCGTCTATCTGCCCAGCCGCTCGGCATCCGACTAGAACCAAACAGGTACGGCCATGGAGTTCTTCACTATCTCGCTGCTCAACGGCATCAGTTACGGACTGCTGCTGTTCATGCTCAGCTCGGGCCTCACGCTGATCTTCAGCATGATGGGTGTGCTCAATTTCGCGCATGCCAGCTTCTATATGCTGGGCGCCTACTTTGCGTACAGCACAACCCAGTTCCTGGGGTTCTGGCCGGCCTTGTTCGTTGCGCCGCTGCTTGTGGCACTGCTAGGCGCGGCATTCGAAAAATACTGCCTGCGCCGGGTCCACAAGTTCGGCCACGTTCCCGAATTGCTGATCACGTTTGGCCTGTCGTTCATCATCCTGGAGATGGTGCAGCTGGTCTGGGGTACCAGCTCGGCTGACTACCGGGTGCCTGCCGAATTGGGTGGCCCGTTGTTCACGCTGTATGGCACGCAGTTTCCGATGTACCGGGGCTTCATGATGCTGGTGGCGGTGCTGATGCTGATTGCCATCTGGCTGCTGCTGACCCGCACGCGCATTGGCCTGGTGATCCAGGCTGCGCTGACCCACCCGGACACTGTCGAGGCGCTGGGGCACAACGTGCCGCGGGTGTTCATGCTCGTATTTGGCGGCGGCGCGGCACTGGCCGGGCTGGCCGGCGTGATCGGCGGAAATGCGTTCGTGACCGAACCGGGCATGGCAGCCACGGTCGGTTCAGTGATCTTCGTTGTGGTTGTCGTGGGCGGCATGGGGTCGCTGTCGGGCGCCTTCGTTGCCTCGCTGCTGATCGGCGTCATCCAGACGTTCGCGGTCGGTGTGGACAGTTCGCTGATCGGGGCAGCCGGTTCGATCGGCGTTTCCGTCACGCCGCAGACCTTCGGCTATCCGCTCTGGAAGCTCAAGATCAGCCAGATCGCGCCTATCCTGCCCTACCTGTTCCTGGTGCTGATCCTGATCTTCCGGCCCAAGGGACTGCTCGGAACGCGGGAGGGATGAAGATGAGCGCAACGCACTACGAGTTCAGGCCCTTCAATGTCGGCCGCTGGATCATCTGGGGAGCGTTCGCAGTGCTGCTTCTGGTGGCACCCCTGATATTTACCAGCAGCCTGTCGCAGACGATGCTCAGCCAGATGGGCGCGGCCATCATCGTCTGCCTTTCCTACAACATGCTGCTGGGCCAGGGCGGGATGCTCAGCTTCGGCCATGCCGTGTACTCGGGCCTGGGCGCGTTTCTGGCGATCCATACCCTGAACATGGTGGCCAAGGGCACCCTGCCTTTGCCCGTGAGCCTGATCCCGATCGTGGGCGGTCTGTCGGGCATGCTGTTCGCGGTGGCACTGGGCTGGGTCACTACTAAAAAGGCGGCCACGCCGTTCGCCATGATCACGTTGGGCATCGGCGAGCTGGTGTGGGCGATGGCGCTCATGTTCCCGGAATTCTTCGGCGGCGAAGGCGGTATTTCGGGTAACCGGGTGGCAGGTCCCAAGCCGCTGGGTATCAGTTTCGGCCCGCAGATCCAGCTCTATTACCTGATTGCGGTCTACACATTCATCTGCACGGCGTTGATGTTCGCCTTCACCCGAACCCCGCTGGGCCGCATGCTCAACGCGGTGCGCGACAACCCTGAGCGCGTGGAGTTCGTCGGCTACGACACCCAGCGCGTGCGCTACATCTCCTTCGTCATCGCGGCGTTCTTCGCCGGTATCTCGGGCGGTCTGGCGGCACTGAATTTCGAAATCGTCACCTCCGAGGTCGTTGGCGGCGCGCGCTCAGGCGTCTATTTGTTGTTTACCTTTCTTGGTGGCGCCACCTTCTTCTTCGGGCCGATCATCGGCGCCATTCTGATGGTGCTGGCGGGTGTGTTGCTGTCAGAACTGACCAAGGCCTGGCTGCTGTATCTGGGTCTGGTCTTCCTCTTCATGGTGATGTATGCGCCCGGCGGTATCGCCAGCCTGATCATGATGAACCTGCGCATTGCGGCATTCGGACGGCTCAAGGAGTTGTGGGTCAGCTACCTGGCACTGGCGGTCACCGCCCTGATCGTCCTGATCGGCGCGGCGGCCATGATCGAGATGGTTTACCACCTGCAGTTGAACGCCGCCCTGGGGCCGGAACTGAAATTCATGGGTGCGGCGCTCAACGCCAGGGGTCTGAACAGCTGGTTTGGCTCTGCCTTCGTGATGCTCACCGGGCTGGGTCTGTTCGAGGTTGCGCGGCGACACTTTGCCCGCCAGTGGGGCGAGATCCAGGAGTTCATCGAGAAGGAAGTCAAGCGCCGGGAGGCCATGGTATGACCAGCGCCGCACCGCAAACGAATGCCACACTCGCGCTCGAACTGAAAGACCTGCGCAAGAGCTTCGGCAAGACGGAGATCATCCGCGGCGTTGACCTGGCCGTGAGCGCAGGTGAACGCATTGCCGTGATCGGACCCAACGGCGCCGGCAAATCGACGCTGTTCAACCTGATCAGCGGACGCTTTGCGCCCAGCAGCGGAGAAGTGCTGCTGAACGGCCACCGCATCGACGGCAAGCGGCCGTTCGAGATCAACCGCCTTGGGCTTTCGCGCAGCTTCCAGATCACCAACATCTTCCCCAAACTCAGCGTCTTCGAGAACCTGCGCTGCGGGGTGCTGTGGAGCCTGGGCTACAAGTACACGTTCCTGAAATTCCTGGCCGACCTGGACGATGCGAACGAACGTGCCGAGCAACTCATGAAGATGATCAAGCTCGAGCGCAAGCGCGACGTGCTGGCGATCAACCTCACCTACGCCGAGCAGCGGGCGCTGGAGATCGGCATCACCATTGCCGGCGGCGCCAGCGTGAT
>JANYAN010000143.1 GCA_025361305.1 Burkholderiales bacterium | reverse complement strand
GGATTCTCGGTGACGCCGGCGCGCAAGCTGCCGCCGGCCCCGCCCAGGAACAGCACCGTGCACAGCGAAGGCTCGCAGTTCTCGCCGATGCGCGCGACGATGTTGGCGACCGGCTGCGGTATGTCGGCGGCGCGCGGAACGAGATCGTCGTCGAGGACGAACCACGCGGCGTGCTCGCCGGTCGTCGAGACCATCAGCAGGCGCAGGCCGGGCCAGGCTGTGTCGGACTCCCAGCCTTCGATGATCGAGACCGGATCGGCAATGTCGGTGCCGCCCCAGCCGTTGCCAGGGTTGGCCACCTGGAAGTAGCGCCCGGGTGTCGACTTGCGCCCCCGGATGCGGATGCCGGAGGACCGCATGCTGAGGCACCGGCCGGCCTGGTGCTGCGTCAACACGCCGGTGATGTGGTCGTCAACGACCACCACTTCATCGGCTTGCCCGTGAAATTGCTTGGCAAAGATGCCCACCGTCGCCGAGCCGCAACCCACGCGCATGCGCTCTTCCTCGACGCCATTGACGACCGGCGCATGGCCCGCCTGGACAACGACCTGCGCGCCGCCGTCGATGGTGAACTCCACCGCCTGCTTGTTGCCGAGCAGCTGCATCATCTCGCAGGTGACCCGGCCTTCCTTCTTGCTGCCGCCCGTGAGGTGATGCACACCGCCCAGCGAGAGCATCTGCGAGCCGTATTCGGCGGTGGTGACATGGCCCACGACTTCGCCCTTGCAACGCACATTCGCCTGCTCCGAACCCAGCCAGCGGTCGGTGTCGATCTTCACCTTCAGGCTGCAATAGCTGAAGATGCCCTCGGTGACGACTGTGACCAGATCCACCCCCGCGGCCCGCGATGCCACGATGAAGGGCGCCGGCTTGTAGTCGGGGTAAGTGGTCGAGGCGCCGATGCCGGTGACGAACAGATCGTCGGAAGCCGGCAATTGCATTTCATGCGACTGCGCTACGGCGGTTTCGCCAGGGGCCGAGGGTTGCCTCCCAGCAAAGGGCACGACCTTGCCGTCGGCCGAATCCAGCGTCTTGCGCAGCAGCACCACCGGGTCCACCCGCACCAGCAGCCCGGACGCGTTGGCATAGCGATCGCACGCGCCGGTCTTGCCGGCCGATATCTGGCAGAGCACCGGGCAGGCGTTGCACTCGATCTTGTCGCCGGCCATGCGCTCGTTGCGCGGCGCGGCGCGCTCCAGCACCTGCAACATGGGGCCGGCATCGATGCCAGGCAAGCCGTCGGTCTTGGTGTGTTCGGTCATGGTTGTTGCAGTTCGCAAAGCCGGTCGAAACGCCTTGTCTGATTCGCCTTGTTCATGTAGTATTTACTTAATTAGAATGTTGGCAGCACTACATTTATCTGGAATTTAGGCCATTGCCAGCCGATTTGCAAGAGTTTTTTTGCCCCGAAGCGGGGCGACAAGGAGCCCCAACATGACGCATGTGGTCACCGATTCGTGCATCCGCTGCAAATACACCGATTGCGTCGAGGCCTGCCCCGTCGACTGCTTCCACGAGGGTCCCGACCATCTAGTGATAAACCCTGACGAGTGCATCGACTGCGCCGTTTGCATCCCCGAATGCCCGGTGGACGCGATCTATGCCGATAGCGACGTGCCGGCAGAAATGGCGCGCTTCCACGAGCTCAACACCAAGGGCGCACAGCGGTGGCCGCTGATCCTCAAGCACAAGGAGGCGCTGCACGATGCCGAGCGCTGGAAGGAAGCGACCGGCAAGCTCGGCACGCTCGATCCGCAACCCGCCACCCCATCCTGAACCTCACGCGAGGAAAACCACCATGAGCGCATTCAACGAAGAGAAAGTCCTGGAGATTCATCACTGGACGGATCGCCTGTTCACGTTCAAGACCACGCGCGATGCGTCGCTGCGTTTTTCCAACGGCCACTTCACCATGCTCGGCCTGCGCGTGAACGACAAGCCGCTGCTGCGTGCCTACAGCATCGTCAGCGCGAACTACGAGGACCACCTGGAATTTCTCAGCATCAAGGTGCCAGATGGCCCCCTCACGTCGCGCCTGCAGCACATCCAGGTGGGCGACACGGTCATCGTCGGCCGCAAGCCGACCGGCACGCTACTGATCGACTACCTGTTGCCTGGCAAACGACTGTTCCTGCTGTCGACCGGCACCGGGCTCGCGCCGTTCATGAGCATCGTGCGCGACCCCGAGTCGTACGAGAAGTTCGAGCAGATCGTCCTGGTGCACGGCGTGCGGCAGAAAGACGAGCTGGCCTACTACGATCTGCTGGTCGAGCATTTGCCCGCGCACGAGGTGCTCGGCGAGCTCATCACCAGCCAGCTGCGCTACTACCCGACGGTGACGCGCGAGGAGTACCGCAACATGGGCCGCGTCACCGACCTGATGCAGACCGGCCGGATGTTCGAGGACCTCGGAATTCCCCCGCTCAACGAGACCGAAGACCGGGTGATGATCTGCGGCAGCCCGGGCATGTTGCGCGACATCAAGCACATGCTTGAAGCGCGCGGCTTCACCGAGGGAAGCACCTCTAGGCCCGGGGCCTTTGTGATAGAACGGGCATTTGCCGAACAATAGATCTCACGCCATGGCCGCCAGCCCATCACTGCGTAACCCCCCCAGCAAATCGCCCCTCGCACGGCGCGCCGGCGTGCGCGAACAGGCGGCGCAGGACACACGCGACAGCATTTTGCGTGCGGCGATGAAGATTTTCGCCAAGCATGGCTTCTCGGGCGGGCGGATCGACCAGATATCGAAGGCGGCGAAATCCCACGACCGCATGATCTACTACTACTTCGGCAGCAAGGAAGACCTGTTCGTCGCGGTGCTCGAAGAGATGTACAAGCGCTTCAATGAAGCCGAGATGGCGCTGGAGTTGAGCAGCGACCAACCCGTCGAGGCCCTCACCGCCGTGATCTCGTTCATGTGGAGCTTCTACCAGCGCAACCCGGAGTTCATCACGCTCCTGAACGACGAGAACCTGCATCGCGGCAAGCACATCTCGAAGTCGCAGCGGGCGCGCGACTATTCGTCGCCGGCCATCCAGGTGCTCGAGCGTGTGCTGGAAG
>JANYAN010000135.1 GCA_025361305.1 Burkholderiales bacterium | reverse complement strand
TCAACATCGCACGCACGCTGACGGCCGATGGCTACTTGCACTGGATCGCGGAGACCAAGCGTTACCACGTCGGGGCCGCCCTCGCGTCCCTGGCGCACCAGCTGACGACGCGCAAGCGCGGGCTTGAGAGCCTGCGCCCTCTCATGCAACGCGTTGCCAACGATTACGAGTTGACCGTGACCCTGTGGCGCCGTTATTCGTTGACGTCCATGGCGCTGGAAATGGTGGCGGAAAGTGATTCGGCCCTGCGCATCCGCATGCCGATAGGCCAGCATCTGCCCGTTCTTCTCGGCGGCATGGGGCGCATCATGGCCTTGCGCGGCGGCCTGAGCGACGAGCAGCGCCTGTCCATCTTCAAGCGCATACAGTGGGGCAGCGCGCTGCCGTTCGGCGCGTTCATAGAGCAGGCCCGCATGGCGCATAAGAAAGGCTACGGTCTGGACGAGGGCTACACGCACCGGTCGGTCACCGCGGTCGCGGTTCCGGTCCCGAGCGGCGGGGACAAGGTGGAGGAGGTGGTGAGCGCGACCATGTTCCTCGACCAGCATCGCGCCGGAACCTTGAAGAAACTGGTTGTTGAGCTGCGCCAGATCGCGATCGCTGTGACCGAAGTCTGATTCAGCCCCCAGCAGGAACTGATCGGTTCGCGCAATTACCGGACTGTCGCGCGCAATAGTGCCTCCCGGCTGAATGTCAGACCAAAGGCTTCTCGGCCGTGGGTACTGGTGCAGCTTCGGCGGGTATCTTGGCGCTGTCGGACGCGTGGCGTTCCATGTGCGTCTTCTTCCCCGGTTGGGGCGTCTTGTCGGCTCCGGGTGAGATATTTTCGTGTTGGTGCTTCTTTTCCTGTTGTACTTTTTTGTCGTGAGCAACGTTGCGCGGGTCGGTCATGGAATGCTTTCTTGGAGTGATGTTGCATCTTTGCGCGAGAACTGCGCCGAGCAGGTAGGACAACGGGACCTTGGCGACCGGACTACGCCGGGGCAGCATGCCAATATCGTCACTCGAAATTCGGGAGGGCCCATCAATCCCGGTCCGGCGCTCCCAGGGGGAAGTGGGGCCGGAAGTACCGCGCCTCGTCCACCGCGCGGGCGAAGGACGGACGGGCCAGCAGCCGCGCGCGGTAGGCGCGCAGTACCGGAAACGCCTCGGAAATCCGGTGTGTCCAGTCGGCGTAAAACAGCGACGTCGCGGCCGCGCAGTCGGCCAGGGTGAAGTCCGCACCCGCAGCCCAGGTCCCGCCGGTTAGCTGTAATTCGAGCCAGGCGTAGGCGCGCTCCAGCCTTTCGCTGGCAAGGGCCAGTCCTTCCTGGCGTTTCACAGGATCGCCCGTCAGCGCCCCGCCCACCGCGTGCTGCACCGGATCCATCACGTGCAGGTCGAAGAAGCGGTCCAGGAAACGCACGTCCAGCGCGGCCATCGGGTCCGCAGGCAGCAGGCGCACCGGCCCGGGATGCGCGAGCTGCAGGTACTCGATGATGATGCTGGTCTCGACGATCTGGCGTTCGCCGTCCAGCAGCAGCGGGAACTTGCGCAGCGGCCAGCGCCGCAGCCACTCGGCAGCGTGTTGCGGCGTATCCGGCCCGAGGCAGCGAAACTCGAAAGGCGTGCCGTTCTCGTACAGCGCAATCAGCACTTTCTGCGTGTACGAGGAGAAGGGATGACCGTAAAGCGCGAGCGACATGGTGGGGACTCCTGATTGCTATCGCCCATATTTTGCAAGTATTTGAGCCGGCAGCCGGTCGATACCTGCAACGCGCGAAGAGCAGCCGTGGAGCGCCCCTGCCAAGTGCTACCGATTGAGTATCAGGCTGGCAATCACACCGGTGGCTATGGCCACCATCCCGGCACCTTCGCGCTCGGCGACCGTAGCGTCAAGCGGCTTGGCTACGGCGCCATGCAACTCGCGGGGCCCGGCGTATTCGGCCCGCCCAAGGACCGCGATGCGGCCTTGGCGGTGCTGCGCGAGGCAATCGCGGCCGGCGTGAACCATATCGACACTTCCGACTTCTACGGCCCGCATGTCACCAACCAGATCATCCGCGAGGCGCTGCACCCTTACCCTGACGATCTGGTTATCGTCACCAAGATCAGCGCCCGGCGCGGCCCAGATGGATCGTGGATTCCGGCGTTTTCGCCCGAAGAACTCACGCAGGCTGTACATGACAACCTGCGCAATCTGGGCCTGGATGTACTCGACGTGGTCAACCTGCGCAGCATGCTCAACCCGCACCACCCCGCCGAAGGTTCCCTGGAGGCGCCGCTCAGCGTGTTAGCCGACCTGCAGCGCCAGGGCTTGGTGCGCCACATAG
>JANYAN010000080.1 GCA_025361305.1 Burkholderiales bacterium | reverse complement strand
CGCAGCGCTTTGAGCTTTTCTTTTTGCCGCACGCCGAAACGGTGTTCCTCGTCGATGATCAGCAGGCCCAGGTCCTTGAACTTCACGCTGGCGGAGAGCAGCTTGTGCGTGCCCACCACGATGTCGACGCTGCCCTCGGCCAGGCCCTTGACCGCTGCCGTGATCTCCTTTTGAGAGCGAAAGCGGCTCATCTCGGAAATCTTCACCGGCCACTTGCCGAAGCGGTCGACCAGCGTCTGGAAATGCTGCTCAGCCAGCAGGGTCGTGGGCGCCAGGAAGGCCACCTGCCGCCCGCCCATGACGGCGATGAAGGCGGCTCGCAGGGCGACTTCGGTCTTGCCAAAGCCCACGTCGCCGCAAATCAGGCGGTCCATGGGGCGCGGTGAGATCATGTCCTGGATCACCGCGTGGATGGCGCCGTTCTGGTCGGCGGTCTCCTCGAAACCGAAGTCGGTGGCGAAGGCCTCGTAATCCTGCGCGGAATAGCGGAACGCATGGCCTTCGCGGGTCGCCCGGCGCGCGTAGATGTTCAGCAGTTCAGCCGCTGTATCGCGCACCTGTTCGGCAGCCTTGCGCCGCGCCTTGTCCCACTGGCCCGAGCCCAGCCTATGCAGCGGCGCCTCGTCGGCCGAGACGCCGGTGTAGCGGCTGATCAGGTGCAGCTGGCTGACCGGCACGTACAGCGTGGCCTGGTCGGCATATTGCAGGTGCAGGAACTCGGTGTCGCCCTGGCCCAGGTCCATGTTCACCAGGCCCTTGTAGCGTCCGATGCCATGCTGCGAGTGAACCACCGGATCACCGACGTTGAGTTCGGCCAGATCCTTGATCAGCGCTTCGACATCGCTGACCTGTTCCTGCTTCTTGCGCCGGCGCGCGCTGGGGCCGGCGGCAAACAGTTCGGTTTCCGTGACAAAGTCGATGCCTTGCTCAAGCCAGCTGAAGCCGGCACTTAGCGCCGCCGTTGCGATGCCCAGTCGCTCGTCACTGGCCTGGAACTCGTGCAGCGAGTCGAACGCCGGCAGTGCCAGCTGGCTGGCGCGCAGAAAGTCGAGCAGGCTCTCGCGTCTGCCGACGCTCTCGGCCAGCACCAGCACCCGGTGAGCCGTATTGCGCAGGTGCTGCTTGAACCGGGCCAGCGGCTCTTCGGCGCCGCGCACCACGGCCATGGGCTCGAGCGCCTCGAACTCCACGTACGGGCTTTGGCCTTCGTCCGCGGGTGCCGACGGGGTGCCCATGGGTCCGGGCGCGCGCGGCCGTATCGCCAGTTGTGCGTGCTGGTTGGCCCGGCCGTAGAACTGTTCGGCGCTCAGGAACAGCGACTCCGGTGGTAGCACCGGCCCGTCGGGGTTGCCCTGCAACAGCCGGAAGCGTTCACGCGTGTCCTGCCAGAAGTGCTGGAACGCGGGTTCGAGGTCGCCATGCAGCACGACGGTGGCCTGCGCGCCGAGATAGTCGAACACGGTGGCCGTGTCCTCGAAGAAGAGCGGCAGGTAGTATTCGATGCCGGCCGTGGCGACGCCGTTGCCCATGTCCTTGTAGATGCGGCTGCGGGTCGGGTCGCCTTCGAGCAACTCGCGCCAGCGGGTGCGAAAGCGCGCGCGTGCCGCCTCGTCCATCGGGAATTCGCGGCCCGGCAGCAGCCGGACTTCCGGTACCGGGTAGAGGCTGCGCTGGCTGTCTGGATCGAAGGTGCGGATCGAGTCGATCTCATCGTCGAACAAGTCGACTCGCAAGGGGACGGACGAGCCCATCGGAAACAGGTCGATCAGTCCCCCGCGCACGGCGTATTCGCCCGGCCCAACCACCTGCGTGACATGGCTGTAGCCGGCCAGGGAGAGCTGGGCCTTGAGTTTGCTCTCCTGAAGTTTTTGCTTGACCTGGAAATGGAACGTGTATCCCGCCAGAAAGGCCGGCGGTGCCAGTCGGTACAGGGCCGTGGTGGCCGGTACCACCACCACGTCGGCCTCGCCCTGCGAGATGCGCCACAGTGTCGCCAGACGTTCGCTGATGAGGTCCTGGTGCGGTGAGAACGAATCGTAGGGCAAGGTTTCCCAATCGGGAAACAGGGCCGTGCGCAGGTGCGGCGCGAAGAAGGCGATCTCATCGATCAGGCGCTGGGCATCGGTGGCGTCGGCCGTGACGATCGCCGTGAGCCGCCGGGCACTGCTTTCACGTGTGCCCAGCCGCGCCAGCAGCAATGCATCGGCCGAACCGGGCGGGCGGGGCAGCGTGAAGCGTTTGCCGGGGGAAAGTTTGGGTAAATCCATGAAAAATACAAAACACCCCGCGCCTGGACAGGGTGGGGTGTGAGGCTAGGATTGTAGGGGTCCTAGAATCAGTCACGACTCCATGAGCAGCAGCAACAACAAACCCAGGCTCTTTGCCCTCGTTCCCTGCGCCGGCGCCGGCAGCCGCGCGGGCACCCAGGGGCCCAAGCAATACGAGCGCATCGCGGGCCAGCCCATGGTCTGGCATACGCTGGCCGCATTCTCTGCGGTCGCCCGGATCACCAAGGTGCTGGTTGTGGTGGCACCGGGCGATGGATTTTTCGAACGCAACCCTTCGGCAGCCGCGGTGGCATCCTGTGGCGGCGCAACGCGAGCCGCCAGTGTGCTCAACGGTCTGCGGGAACTGGGCCGTGTTGGCGCGGTGGAGGACGACTGGGTGCTGGTCCACGATGCCGCCCGATGCCTGGTCACTCCCGCATTGATCGACAAGCTGATCGACGCGTGTGTGCACGACGAGGTGGGCGGACTTCTGGCCCATCCTCTGGCCGACACACTCAAGCTGGAGCAGGCCGGCCGGAGCGTTGCGACGCTCGACCGCCGCGACAAGTGGCTGGCCCAGACACCTCAGATGTTTCGCATCGGCCAACTCATGCAGGCACTGGCTCGTGCGGGCGGGGAGGTGACCGATGAGGCCGGCGCGATCGAGGCCCTGGGCCTGCAGCCGTTGCTGGTGGCAGCCGAGGCGCAGAATTTCAAGGTGACCTACCCCAACGATTTCGCCCTGGCCGAAGCGGTGCTCAGGAGCCGGCAGCGATGACGATGCGAATTGGCGAAGGATGGGACGTCCATGCGCTGGTGCCGGGGCGCAAGCTGGTGTTGGGCGGGGTGGAAATCCCGTTTGAACGCGGCCTGCTTGGCCATTCGGACGCCGATGTGCTGCTCCATGCCCTCACCGACGCATTGCTGGGTGCGGCCGGATTGGGCGACATCGGGCATCACTTTCCAGATAGCGACACGCGATTCAGGGGCGCCGATTCGCTGGTACTGCTGGCCGAGGCGGCACGGCGCGTGCGCCAAGAGGGCTGGCAGATCGGCAATGTCGACAGCACCGTGATCGCGCAGGCACCGCGCCTGGCTCCCTACATCGACGCCATGCGGCAGCGAATTGCCCAGGCCCTGGAACTGACGCCCTCGCAAGTCAATGTGAAGGCCAAGACCGCCGAAAAACTGGGCCCGGTCGGCCAGGGCAGTTGCATCGAGGCGCGCGCCATCGCACTGCTGATTCAGTAAGCCGGCTCTGCTTGAGGGGTCGCGTCGATTGGTGGAGGCGCGGCAGGCATGGGGGCCTTGGGCTTTTGCAGCTTGATATGGGCCGCCAACCCGCCTGTGGTGGTGTTGGCCAGGGCAAAGATGCCGCCCATGCGCTGCACCGTCTTGTCCACGATCGCCAGCCCCAGCCCGGCGCCGGTGGCGGCCGTGCGGGCCGCGTCGCCGCGGAAAAATGGTTTGACAAGGTTGGGCAGTGCTTCGGCCGCCACGCCCATGCCGTGGTCCCGTACCTTCAGCAAGACCCATTCGTTGCGGGACTTGGCTGCGATGTCCACCACGGCGATACCGGTTTCGGGCGTCTTGCCGTAGCGGCGCGCATTTTCCAGCAGGTTTGAAATAACCCGCGCCAGTTCGACTTCGTCAGCCAGCACGTACAGATTCTTGCCGATGTCCAGGTTGATGCGCATGTCGCCATGGTCTTGCACCGCGTAAACGCAGGCCTCGATCACGTCGTTGAGCAGCACCGGCTTGAGTTCGGCATGGTCGGGCCGCGCGTAATCAAGGAACTTGTCGATGATGGCGTCGAGCTGGTCGATGTCGGCCGCCATGTGCTCGCGCGCGTCGGAGTCGCTCACGCTCATCTCGGTTTCCAGGCGCAGGCGCGCCAGTGGCGTGCGAAGGTCATGCGAAATGCCGGCCAGCATCACGGCGCGATCCTGCTCGATCTTGGCCAGCTGCTGCGCCATCCGGTTGAAGCCGATGTTGACCTCGCGAATCTCGCTGGTCACGGCTTTTTCATCGAGCCGGCTGGCGTCGAAGTCGCCATCGCGCACGCGGCTTGCGGCAAACGACAGTTGCTTGAGTGGCCGGTTGATCAGCCGCGCAATAAGCGCGGCACCAGCGAGCGACAGGCCCGCAGCAGTGATCAGCCAGATCAGCCACGTCCGGCCGCCGACGTTGGTGAAGCGCGCCCGGTCGATCATCAACCAGTACTGGTCGGCATCGATCTTGAAGCCCACCCACAGACCCTCTTCGCCATTGACGCTTGCGGCCATCACCGTCCCCGGGCCGAGCCTGGACACGAGTTCATCGACGACGCGATTGTCCATTGCCCCACTGTCGAAATCTGCGAAGCGGTCGCCCGGTTCGC
>JANYAN010000068.1 GCA_025361305.1 Burkholderiales bacterium | reverse complement strand
GATTGCCTTGCCCCTGGCCGCCTGGGCCTTCATCCGGCCCCTGCGTGTGCTTGCGCCGGAACTGGCGGGGGTGCAGTGCTATTCGGGGGACGTGTGCTCGGACGATCCGGGGCGCGTCCGGCAGGCGCAGCAGCTCAAGATTGAGGCGGTGCAGTTTGTCCAGCGCAAGCTGGGCACGATCGAGCATGTTCCCAGAATGATTTTTTGCTCTTCGCCAGCCTGCGAGCAGTCGTTCGGATTTGCCGGCAATGCCTCTTACAACATGGGGACGAGCGGGGTTGTTGTCGCCAGTCGAGGCTGGCGGGATTATTACGTCCGTCACGAACTCATCCACCATGTTCAAGGCGAACGCCTCGGCGCAGTCCGGCTCTGGCTCTTCACCCCGAAGTGGTTCATCGAGGGAATGGCCTACTCGTTGAGCGACGACCCCAGGCACCCGCTACAGGAACCCTTCGAGGGTTTTCGTTCACAGTATGAGCGGTGGGCAGCGCAGATCCAGGGCCAGGCGTTGTGGCCACTCGCCAGCCAGCTGTGAGAAAAGGAAGCGGGGTGTTCGCGATCAAAACCGAGGTCGAAGACCCCCAGGCACATGCGTTTTCGTTCAGAGAACAAAAGACAATGTATGGCGGCAAGCAGATCGCCGTGGGCAACATTGTGTTTTTGTTCGCAAGCGAAAACGAAGGCGGTGCGGGCCTCGTCGCGACGGGCATCGTAACGGCGGCGCAAGCAACCCCCAGGAAATCCGGCATCGCCCGCCAAACGCCACGCGTCAGCATTGCCATCCGGCGCACCGCCCTGGCCAAGCGCCGCCTGGGGCGCAATGAACTCAAGACATTTTCAGACTGGGATGACGGGCGACCCGAAACCGAACTCAACTTCAAGTTCTATCGGCAAGCCACGAACAAGGTCGTAGGCATCTCGGATGAAGCGGCCGCGTTCCTGCGCGGGTTCTTCTAGCCAGGCTGAATTCGCCGCGTTACTGCACCCCCCGTCACTGCTGGAGAACGCCATGGACCTGTCGAATGCTTCAATCGGGCAACTCATGATTCCGGTCGACAACTACGACCGGGGCGTCGCCTTCTACCGGGATACCCTGGGCTTGCCGCTGCTCTTTGCCGCCGCGCCACAGATGGCCTTCTTCATGTGCGGGCCGGTGCGTTTGCTCTCCGGGCACGCTCAGCTCGAATGACGGGCTAGGCCACGCGCTCAAGTGCCGCGACCGGGTAGATTTGTACTGAGCCTGGATGAGCCTCGGACTCGACGGCGTAACCCTCTGGAGTCAGAGTCGTGCTGTACCAGCCGACGACGCAGCCTTGCCACGCGGCCCCGGACTTTTTTCGTACTCGATCCCCTAGTCCAAACGTCGTCGGTTCTGGCTGCTTGAGTTGGCGCTCATTTTGAGAACCAACGACTTTGCTGATTTGTCCCATATCGCCCTTTGCTGCAGGCCTTGCGAGATCGCTCAGTACTTCCCACGCTATGGATACCAGGCGAGCGACGAGCCGTCACTGAGCGCGTCTTCGTAGTGCTTGCGAAACGCCGCCAACTTTGGATCGTTCAACGTTTCCACAACAATTTTCTGCCCCTCCCACAATTCAACTTGATCAAATCCGAAGCGATGAATTTGGGCCAGAGCCACTTCTTGCAACGGACTTTCGCCGGCTTGAGCGAGGAACAACATGAACTCGTGCGTAGTACCCAATGCCGGACCGTTCCAATCGAACTCACCGCCCTTAAATCGACCCGAGCCGCCATAGATGAACACTGTGGTCATTGGAGTGGCTTCCCTTGAACTTGGCATTGCGCCCATAGTATGAGCCAATGGCCTTGCCCTGGAATATGGTTAAAGCCTCCGCTGCCGACGGCCGGCCGTGCCACCCACGTCGGAATGTGATGCCGGGGACGGCTAGGGCGCAAGCAACGCCACCAGCACGTCGGCCGCCTTTTCGCATTGGGCAAGATTGACATCCAGGTGCGTCACCGCGCGCACGGTGCGTGGACCGAAGGCATTGACAAGCACGCCGCGTTCTCGGGCCCGCGCGCTCAGCGTTGGCGCGTCCACCGGCATCGACGCCGGCAGGTGGAACACCACGATATTGGTCTGTACGGTGGCCATGTCCAGCTGCACCGGCACGCCGGCGTAAAGGCGCTGCGCGAAGGCTCGTGCGTTCGCGTGGTCTTCGGGCAGGCGCGACAAGTGATGGTCCAGGGCATGCAGCGCGGCGGCGCTAAAGATGCCGTTCTGGCGCATCGCGCCGCCCATGCGACGACGATGCCGGTCGGCCGCCGCGATCAGGGCTTTCGGGCCGGCCAGCAGCGAACCGCCAGGCGCGCCCAGCCCCTTGCTGAAAGCCACTGCAACCAGGTCGAACGGCGCGGCCAGCATGTCCAGCGCGACACCGCTTGCGGTGCTGGCGTTCCAGAGCCGGGCGCCATCCAGGAAAGTGGCCAGGCCCAGTTCACGCGCCACGGCGCAGATATGCAGCACCTCTGGTTGGGGAACCACGACGCCGCCCGCGCGATTGTGCGTGTTTTCGATCTCGACCAGCGTGGTGGTCGGGAAGATCGAGAAATTGCGCGGTTTGACGGCGGCTCGCAGGTCGTCAGCGGTGAACATGCCGCCTTGCCCGATCTCGTGGATCTGCACCCCGGCGTTGGCTGCGGCGCCGCCCGCTTCGTGCCAGGCGGCATGCGATTCTCGGCTAGCCACCACTTCGTCGCCCGGCCGCGTGAGCGTGCGCAACGCCACCTGGTTGGCCATGGTGC
>JANYAN010000063.1 GCA_025361305.1 Burkholderiales bacterium | reverse complement strand
TTGAGGCCCAGCACGCCGATGGCAGTCACGAAGATGGTCGCAAGTATGCCCAGGCCATGCGAGCCGAACCACATGGGCAATAGCGCCAGCGCGATCAGGCCGGCGCCGGCCCACCACCAGCTGGCAGCCTCGTTCGACAGCGCGACGAGAGCGCCGTAAGAGGTTTGGGCGGTGCGGCTGCGCATCAATAAACCTTAAACACGCTCGATTTCACGTTGGCCGAACAGGCCGTAAGGCTTGACCATCAGCACCACGATGATCAGCACGAAGCCCGCGATTTCCTTCAGCCCACGGCCCAGATAACCGCCGGCCAGGTTCTCCGCCACGCCAATCACCAGGCCGCCGAATCCGCCGCCCACGACCGAATCCAGGCCGCCCAGGATGGTGGCCGGAAAACCGCGCATGCCCATTTGCGATATCTCCGGTTCCAGGCTGAACATGAGGCAAAACGACAGGCCTGCGAAGGCCGCGAAAACCGCCGACAGCGCCCAGGCAATCGCGCTGATGCGTTTGACGTCGATGCCCATCAGCAGCGCCGTGGTCTCGTTGTTGGAGGTGGCGCGCATCGCGATGCCCACGCGAGAGCGGCGAAAGAACAGCCACATTGCCAGGCACAGGATGGCCAGCGAGGCGAGTGCGAATATCTGCCCGGGGTAGAGCGCGAAGTCGCCGAAACGGATCACGCTATTGCCGAACGGGCGCGGGAAGATGGTGGGTGTTACGCCCCAGAAAAGGATCACGACCGAGCGGATAACCACCGCCAGGCCGATCGTCACCATGACGCGCGAGAACATCGGTTCGCCCAGCATGGGCCGGATAAACGCCCATTCGATCAACAAGCCCAGCAGGATGGATGCCGCCAGCACGCATACCAGCAAGGGCGCGAAGCCCATGCCTGGAATGGTGGCGAAGCTGTAGCTCATGTAGGCGATCAGCATCATGATTTCGCCCTGGGCGAAGTTGACCATGCCGGTGGCGCGGTAGACGATGGCGAAGCCCATGGCGACCAGGCCGTACAGCGAGCCGATAACAAGGCCCGACATCACGAGGTTGGTGAAGTAACTCATGCTGTCGCTTCCTCCGGGGCACCGTAGATTTCGGCGATCTCGGGCGCGAACTTCTTCTCTATGACGCCGCGGCGTACCTTCATGGTGGCGGTGAGTTCGCCGTCGTCGTGGTCGAGCTGTTTGCGCAGGATCACGAACTTGCGGATGTTCTCCACGCGCGAGAAACGCGCGTTGACGCGTTCGACGTCTTCGGCTATCAGTTCCTTGACCGGTGCCAGTTTTGCGAGCGTCTCGTAGGTGGTGTAGGCCAGGCCGCGCTCCTGCGCCCATTTGCCCACTGTGTCCAGATCGATCTGGATCAGCGCCGACACGAAATGGCGCCCGTCGCCCAGCAACACGGCTTCGCTGATGTACAGGCTTTCCTTGAGCGTGTTTTCTATCAGCGAGGGCGTGATGTTCTTGCCTCCGCTGGTGATCAGAATCGCCTTCTTGCGGTCTATCACCCGCACCTGGCCGGTGGTCGGGTCGAGTTCGACCACGTCGCCGGTGCGCAGCCAGCCGTCGGTGAACGCGGCCGCGGTTGCAGCGTCGTCGTACAGGTAACCGTTGAAGACGATGCGCCCGCGTAGCTGCAGTTCACCGTCCTCGGCCACGCGTTGTTCCACTACACCCGGTAATGGCGGCCCGCACCAGCCCAGGCGCGACAGGCGCTTCGATTGCGCGTGGCTCGCGCCGCTGCTTTCGGTCATGCCGTAGATCTGGTAGATCGGAACACCGAGCGCGCGAAAGAACAGGATCACCGATGGCGAAATCGATGCGCCCCCCGTCATGGCGATCCAGGTGTGGTCCAGCCCTATGCTCGCCAGCAGGTTGTTGAACACCGTCAGCCGCAGCAGCCAAGCTATGAAGCCGTCGCGCGTACTGGCCGGCGTGCCGCCGTTGTCGATGCTGCGCTCCGCTATCGGCGTGGCGATGGCCAGCGCCCGGTTGAAGGCCCAGCGTGCCAGCGGCCGGGCGTCGCGCGACTGGATCAGTATCTGGTATTGCAGCTTTTCCCAGATGCGCGGCACGCCAAAGAAAAAGCTGGGGCCGATCTCGCGCATATTGAGCGTCACGGTGTCTATCGATTCAGCGAAATACACCACCGAGCCGTAGACCAGTTGCGTCACGGGCGACATCAGGCGCTCGGCCACGTGGCACAGCGGCAGGTAACACACCACCGACAGCGGCTTGCCCGCCAGGCCATGCACCTGGCCCAGGGCCATGGCGTCGGCCACGATGCCGCGGTGCGAGATACGCGCCCCCTTGGGCATGCCGGTGGTGCCCGAGGTGTAGATGATCATGGTGTCCTGCTCCGCACGCACGGCGTCGATGGCAGCCTCGAAGGCCGTTGCCTGGTCAGGCTGCGCCGCCAGTTGCAGGCCCTGGCTGATGGCGTCGGCAAACGGCATCAGGCAGGCATCGGTGTAATGCTGCATGCCTTTCCAGTCCACCGTCAACACACGTTGCAGGTCGGGCAGTCCGCCTTCCTGCTGCATGGCGGTCAGCACCTTGTCGGTCTGTTCCTGGTCGCCGCATACTGCTATCTTGGCGCGGCAGTGGCGCACGATGTATTGCAGCTCCGGCCACGGGTTGGTGGGGTAGATGCCGACCGTTACGCCGCCCAGCGCCTGCGCCGCGAGGTCGGCGAAAAACCATTGCGGGGTGCCGTCGGAGGCGATCACCAGCTTGTCGCCGGGGCCGAAACCCCGCGCCTTGAGGAACAGCGCGAAGGCGCGCACCTGCTCCAAGTAAGCGTTCCAGCTGGTGCCTTGCCAGATGCCGCGTACTTTTTCGCGCAGGGCGATCCGGCCCGGCGTGTTGCGCGCGCGGTGGCGCAGCAATGCGGGCATGGTCGCAGTACCGGCTGCCACGCCGGGTGGCAACTCCAGGTCCGCGATGGCCGGCTTGTCGTGGCTCACTGGAGCACCTTCGTGCAGCGCACCGCGGTATTTGCCCTTGGGAGCGGCCCGGCGACGCTCATGCGGCGGCACCCACGTCTTGTCCCAGATAGGCCGCGATCACGGCCGGGTCGGCGGACACGGCATCGGGCGCGCCATCGGCGATTTTGCGACCGAAGTTGAGCACGCACACATGATCGGAGATGTCCATGACTATGCCCATCTCGTGTTCGATCATCATCACCGTTACCTTGCGTTGTTCGCGGATGTCGAGGATGAAACGCGAGATGTCCTCGGTCTCTTCCTGGTTCATGCCCGACACCATTTCGTCGAGCAACAACAGTCGTGGCTGCATCGCCAGCGCGCGGCCCAGTTCCACGCGCTTTTGCAGTCCGTACGACAGCGTGCCGACCGGCAGATCGCGGATGGTTTCTATCTCCAGGAACTCGACGATCTCTTCGGCTGCCTCACGCGCCTTGATCTCCGCGTTGCGAGCCGGGCCCCAGAACAGCGCGGCGCCCAGAATGCCGGTGCCCATGCGCGCGTGCATGCCGGTGAGTATGTTGTCGACGACGGTTTCGTGTTTGAACACGGCCAGGTTCTGGAAGGTGCGCGCAATGCCACGCCTGGACAGGTCGTGCGCGGCCGAGCCGGTGATGTCTTCGCCGTTGAAGACAACGCGGCCCCCGGTCGGCTTGAGCAGGCAGGACGCAAGGTTGAACAAGGTCGTCTTGCCCGCGCCGTTAGGGCCTATCACGCTGCAGATCTGGCCCGGCATCACGCGCAGGTCGATGCCGCTGAGGGCATCCAGGCCGCCAAAACGCTTGGACACGCCGAAGAACTCCAGCATGGGAGTGGCCGCTGCCATCGATGCCGCGCTCACGAAAGCCACCTCTTGCGCCGCTTGTAATGCTTGATCTCGCGCATGCTGCGGCGCTTGCCACCATCCTGCACACCCAGGTAGAACTCCTTCACATCGTCGTTGGCGAGCAGGCGCCGTGGCGTGTCGTCCAGCACGATGCGCCCGCGCTCCATGATGTAGCCGTAGTCGGCCAGCGACAGCGCCAGGCGTGCGTTCTGCTCCACCAGCAGAACCGTCAGGCCGTGTTCGTCGCGCAGGCGCCGGATGGTCTGGAATATCTCGGTGATGATCTGCGGTGCCAGGCCGAGCGATGGCTCGTCGAGCAGCAGGAGTTTGGGTTTGCCCATCAGCGCACGCCCGATCGCCACCATCTGTTGCTGCCCACCCGACAGGTAACCAGACACGCGGTGCCGATGCGCCTCTATGCCCGGGAACATCGCGAAGATACGCGCCATCGAGTCCGCGGCCTCTCTCGCCGGGCGTACGTAACCGCCCATGAGCAGGTTTTCTTCCACGGTAAGCGTGTCGAAGAGGCGACGCCCCTCGGGAACCTGCACCACGCCCATCCGCACGATTTCATGCGGCGCCGACTGTTGCAGCGGGTGGCCGTAGTACGTGATGCCGCCGCCCGTGATCTCGCCTTCCTCCGGGTACAACACGCCGCAGATCGACTTGAGCACGGTCGATTTGCCGGCGCCATTGCTACCCAGCAGTGCCACGATACGGCCTTCGCCGACTTCGATCGACACGTCGCGCACGGCCTGCACAGCGTGGTCGTAGAAGACCTGGAGATTGGTGATGCTCAGCATGTGTCCTGCAAGGCTGCGCGAAAGTCACCGATGGTCGTGTTCATGCCTGTCTCCGGGGCGCCCTGCAACAAAGGCGGCAGGTCGCCGGTTATGCGGCGCATTCTATGGAGCAGTTGCGCCCGGTGTCAACAATTTATGACCCGTACTCAAATAAATAGAACATGGTGTTTACCCTATTCACATGAACAGGAAATGAGCGTCAGATGCGGCTCCACGAGCAATTATTTGAAAACGGGTCAAATTATGAAAGTGGTATCGCAAGCGCAAACGCCGGCCATGCAGCGTTTCGCCGGCTTGTCCAATGACGAGCAGGGCGTACTGGACCAGGCCGACCACTTTGCGAAGCAGGAGTTCTACCCGCTGTCGCAACGCATGGACAACGAGGAGTGGTGGCCGCCGGATATCTTCCCGCGTATCGGCAAAACCGGTTACTTCGGCATCCCCGTACCTGAGCAGTACGGTGGTGCCGGCTTGGACCTGTTCACCAGCGGGCTGGTGTTGCAGGCTTTTTCACGCTGGAACCATGCGCTTGCCTTGAGCTGGGTGGCGCATGAAAACCTGTGTCTCTACAACATCTACCGCAACGACACTCTGATCGCCAACGTGCCGAACGCGGACGTCCCCGTCGGCAAGGACGCGAATGAC
>JANYAN010000053.1 GCA_025361305.1 Burkholderiales bacterium | reverse complement strand
CGAAGATCGCCGCGTCCATGGACGGGCCCATCTGCAGGGTCAGCGGCGCATACAGCGTCCAGCCGGCCGCAGGGGCGCCGCCGGGCATGAAGAACGAGCCAACCACCAGCAGCGCCGCGGGAATCAGCAGCCAGAAGCTGAAGTTGTTCATCCGCGCGAAGGCCATGTCGGCCGCGCCGATCTGCAGCGGGATCATCCAGTTCGCGAAGCCCACGAAGCCCGGCATGATGGCGCCGAACACCATGATGATGCCGTGCATGGTTGTCAGCTGGTTGAACAGCTCGGGGTTGACCAGCTGCAGGCCGGGTTCGAACAGTTCGGCGCGGATCAGCAGGGCCAGCACGCCGCCGATCATGAACATCGTGAACGAGAACAGCAGGTACAGCGTCCCGATGTCCTTGTGATTGGTCGCGTAGACCCACCGGCGCCAGCCATGCGGATGGGCATGGTGCTCGTCGTGGTGGGGCGCGGCATGGCCCTTGGCGTCATTGTCGAGAACTGCGCTCATCTTGAGGTTTCCTTGTCAATTCGTCTGGCGGCGGTTCACTTGCCGCGCTGGGCCATGACTTCGGCCGGCTGTACCAGCTGGCCAGACTTGTTGGACCAGTTGTTCTTGGTATAGGTGATGACGGCGGCCAGATCGGTGTCGGACAACTGCTTCCAGGCCGGCATCTGGCCGGTCGGCGTGGTCCTGCCGTTGAGCACCACCTGGATCTGTTTGCCCTTGTCGGCATCCATCACGACGGCGGAACCATCCAGCGGCTTGATCGGGCCCAGGCCCTTGCCGTTGGGCTGGTGGCAGGCCGCACAATTGCCCGCGTAGACCTTTTCGCCGCGCTTGACGATGTCGTCCATGGCCCAGACCTTGTTCGGGTCGTCCATCCGGGCGGCCATCGCCTTTTTCTGGCCGTCGACCCAGATGCTGTATTCCTGCGCCGAGAGCACCTTCACGTGGATCGGCATGTAGGCGTGTTCCTTGCCGCACAGCTCGTAGCACTGGCCGTAGAAGTCGCCGGTCTTGTCGGCACGGAACCAGGTGTCGCGCACGAATCCGGGAATCGCATCCTGTTTGACGCCGAATGCGGGAACGCCCCAGGCGTGGATCACGTCGTTGGCCGTCGTGATGATGCGCACCTTCTTGTTGACGGGAACCACCAGCGGGTTGTCGACCTTGAACAGGTAGTCGTCAGGCATCTCGCCCTTGGCGCCGTTATTGGACATCTCGCGCTGGCTCGGGTCGAGGGTCGACAGGAAGGAAACGCCCTCGCCTTCGCCCCTGAGATAGTCGTAGCCCCATTTCCACTGGAAGCCGGTTGCCTTGATCGTCAGATCGGCATTGCTGGTGTCCTTGGAGGCGACGATCACCTTGGTCGCTGGCAGCGCCATCAGGATCACGATGATGAAGGGGATGACGGTCCAGATCACTTCGACGGTGACCGACTCGTGGAAGTTGGCCGGCTTGTGGCCCACCGACTTGCGGTGTTTCCAGATCGAATAGAACATCACGCCGAACACGGCGATGAAGATCACCACGCAGGTGATGAGCATGAACCAGTGCAGCCATGCCTGCTCTTCGGCGATACGCGTCACTGCCGGGTGCAGGTTGAGCTGGCGCACCGACGGGCCGCCGGGCAGGTCGTTGACGGCGTGCGCGGCGCCACTGAAAGCGCTCGCGACGAGCAGCAGCGAACCCAACGTCTTGGAAATGCTCTTCATAGTTTCACGTTGCCTTAGCCTCAAATCAAACAATTCCGCTGCCCGCGCCGGGCCTTTGGACATCTCACGCCTCGCGCAGGGCCCTTCGAATTTCCTGCGCCAGGGCCGGACGCAACTCGGGGCGCACATAGCGCCCCACACTGACCGACCGCCCCTGCCCCGACACCTCGATCAGCGAGCGGTTGCCCGCTGTCGGCTCGACCCGCACGCGATCGCGCAGAAATTCCGCGCGCTCGAGCCGGCCGGCATTTTCCAGTTCGATCACCAGTTGGCGCCCCGACAGCGAGATTCGCTCGCCGTCGGCGGCGTGCCGCGCGTAGATCAGGAACGCCGCCCCGACCGCCGCCAGTTCAGCCCAGGCGAAAGGAAGGATCAGCACCGCCCCCTGGGCCCAGAAAACCACCCCGATGGAGAGAGTCACGACGCACAGCGAGGCATAAAGCCAGCCAAGCTGGGCCGGTGTTACCGAGCAGTTGCGCTTCAAAAACCAGTGGATGTTCTGGCCTTGGACGGTGGCGAAACGAAATACCGGATTCGACACGTGGTGACGCTCACAAAAACAACCGGTGATTGTAACGCGGGTTCACCCCCGCTCCCGCGGGCGCTTGTCGGCCTGCAAGAGGGTCCTCATGTCGCCCAGCGATACGGCGCTGCTGGCGCTCACCTTGACCCTGGGAGCGGGCTTGAGCGCGTGCCCGTAGATGACCTCAAACGTCAGCGACAGGCGGCGGTCGGGGCCACGCAGGCGCTCGGTCATTTCAATCTCCAGCTGCGCGCGCCAGCGCCTGCCGCGCAGGCCGGGGAATCGGGCCGGGTGCAGGTTGGCGCCCAGTTCACGCAATTCGGCGACCAGACGCGCGGCGGTTTCCCAGGTCAGGGTGATGTGCTCCATGTCCATCACCGGTTCGGCAAATCCCGCATGCACCAGCATGTCGCCCCAGTCGTGCATGTCGGTGAAATCATGGCCGGCGGGCGGCCAGCCCAGTTGCCGGTAGAGCGCCCGCAGTTCGCGCAGGCTGTCGGGCCCCAGGCAGGAGAACATCAGGAATCCGTCGACCGCCAGCGCGCGCTGCCATTGGGCGATCAGGGCCTGCGGATCCGCAGCCGTGTGCAGGGCCATGTTGGCCCAGAGCATCTGCACACTTGAATCGGGTACAGGGCCCCAGTGCAGAGGTGGTGCACCCAGGCGTCGCCACCAGGGCCGGGCCAGGCGCTCTTGCGCCAGCAGGGAGCGAGCGGCATGCGGCTCCACCACGTAGCACTGGGACTTCGGGTACCGGCGCACCAGCAGGGCCTGCGCCTCGATGCCCCCGCGCAACGGCTCCCAGTGCGCCCACGCCGGGGGCTCGCGCTTGATCCACTGCAGGCGGTCTTCCATTCGCCGTGCGACCTCTTCGTGCAGCCAGGGCGAGCGCGCCGGCGCGGTGCCATGCCAATGTGCTGCCGCGACAGGGTCGATGGTGGGAGGTCGTTGGTCGGGCATGGCGCGTGCAGCCCAGCGAGTATATTGAGCGGGGAGTCTCCTCAATGCTGCGTGCGTTATTCGAAGGGGTCGCGGCGGCCATACCCGGCCAGTGCGCGGTCTGCCGGGCCTGGCCCGCCCATCCCGTGTGCGAAGCCTGCGTTGGCCGCTTCGGGCAGCCGCAGCCGCGCTGTCGCCGCTGTGCGCTGCCGGTGCCGGCCGGCATTGCCGAATGCGGCGCCTGCCTTCGGGCGCCGCCCCCGCTGGACGCCTGCCACGCGGCGGTGACCTATGGCTTTCCCTGGTCCGGGCTGCTGTCGCAGTTCAAGTTCCGCGGCGAGGCCGGCTGGGCGGCCGCCCTGGCAACGCTGATGCGCAGCGCACCGTGGGTCGAGCCGGCGATCGAACAGGGTGACCTGGTCTTGCCGATGCCGCTGGCTTCGCGGCGCCTGGCCGAGCGCGGTTTCAACCAGGCACTCGAGCTTGCGCGTCGACTGGCACCCAAGAAGACCGACGGCCGATTGCTGCTGCGCATCCGCGAGACTGCCCAGCAGAGCGCGCTGGAGCGACGCGACCGGCTGCTCAACGTGAAAGACGCTTTCGCCCTTGACCCGCTGCAGGCGAGACGGGTGAGCGGCAAGCGCATCGTCCTGATCGACGATGTGATGACCAGCGGCTCGTCCCTGCATGCGGCGGCACGGGTGGTGCGCGCGGGCGGCGCCGCCCACATCACGGCCCTGGTGTTCGCGCGCACCGACGAACCCGACTAGGGCATGTTCAACATCGTCCTGGTTGAGCCCGAAATCCCGCCCAACACGGGAAATGTCATCCGGCTGGCGGCCAATACCGGTTGCAGCCTTCACCTGATCGAACCCCTGGGATTTTCGATGGACGACCGGCACATGCGCCGCGCCGGGCTGGACTATCACGAGTACGCGCAAGTGTTGCGGCATGCCGGCTGGCCGGCGTTTCTGGCTTCGCAGCGTCCCGACCCGCAGCGCGTGTTCGCGTTGACCACGCGCGGTTCACGCCGGCTGCACGACGCCGCCTTTCGTCCGGGCGACTGGCTGGTCTTCGGTTCCGAAACGCGTGGCCTGGCGCCGGAGCTTCGCGAGAGCTTTCCGGCGCAGCAGCGGCTGGTGTTGCCGATGCGCGCAGGGCAGCGCAGCCTCAACCTGTCCAACGCGGTGGCCGTCGCGGTGTTCGAGGCGTGGCGCCAGAACGGCTTCGGAAATTAGCCGACCGATCGGTCGGCTAATAGTTATACTGGCGTGATGTACACGCAGGCCTTGGACATTCCCGACCCGCAGCACAAGCCGCTGGAAGTCGTTCCGGCTGCCGCAGGATCACCGGCGGGGCAGCTGCAGGCGCACTTCGACGCCCGGATCGACGCGGACGGCAAGATCGAACCGCGCGACTGGATGCCAGAGGCGTACCGCAGGACGCTTCTGCGCCAGATCAGCCAGCACGCCCACAGCGAGATCGTGGGCATGCTGCCTGAGGGCAACTGGATTTCCCGGGCGCCCTCGCTCAAGCGCAAGGCGATCCTGCTGGCCAAGGTGCAGGATGAGGGCGGCCATGGGCTTTACCTCTATTCCGCGGCGGAGACACTGGGCACCAGCCGCGACCAGATGGTGGAGGCGCTGCACAGCGGCAAGGCCAAGTACAGTTCGATCTTCAACTACCCAACACTGAGCTGGGCCGATGTCGGCGTGATCGGCTGGCTGGTCGACGGCGCGGCGATCATGAACCAGGTGCCAATCTGCCGGTGCTCGTATGGCCCCTACGCCCGCGCGATGATCCGCATCTGCAAGGAAGAAAGTTTCCACCAGCGCCAGGGATTCGAGAGCCTGGTGGTGCAGATGAAGGGCACCCCGGCACAACGCGAGATGGTGCAGGACGCTGTAAACCGCTGGTGGTGGCCGGTCCTGGCGATGTTCGGTCCGCCGGACGCCGACAGCCCGAACAGTGCCCAGGGCATGCGCTGGGGCATCAAGCGGATCAGCAACGACAATTTGCGGCAAAAGTTCGTGGACGCAACCGTGCCGCAGGCCAGGATCCTGGGCGTCACCCCGCCGGACCCGGCTCTGCGCTGGAACGAAGCGCGCGGCCATCACGACTACGGCGCGATCGACTGGGACGAATTCTGGGCGGTGGTCAACGGCAACGGCCCGTGCAACAAGGAGCGCCTGGCCACCCGGGTGAAGGCCCACAACGACGGCCAATGGGTGCGCGATGCGGCGCTGGCCCATGCGCAAAAGAACCAGGCGCGCCAACTGAAGGAAGCAGCATGAGCGATCCGCGTGGTGAGTGGCCCCTCTGGGAGGTGTTCGTGCGCTCCAAGCAGGGCCTGGAACACAAGCACTGCGGCAGCCTGCATGCCGTGGACGCGCAGCAGGCGTTGCAGATGGCGCGCGATGTGTACACGCGGCGGATGGAAGGCGTCAGCATCTGGGTCGTTCCTTCGTCGCTGATCGTCGCAAGCGCGCCGGAGGACAAGGCCGAGTTGTTCGAGCCCGCCGGCGACAAGATCTACCGGCACCCGGGTTTCTACGAGATTCCCGATGAAGTGGGCCACATGTAATGGAAGGCGCCGCGACCGTCGATGAACTGCTGCACCTGGCCGACAACGCCCTGGTGCTGGGCCAGCGCAATGCCGAGTGGTGCGGCCACGGACCGGTGCTGGAAGAAGACATCGCGCTGACCAATATCAGCCTGGACCTGATCGGGCAGGCCCGCCTGCTCTACCAGCACGCGGCCGCGCTGCTGGGCAATGGCGCAACCGAGGACACGCTGGCCTACTTCCGCGATGCAAAAGATTTTCGCAACTACACGCTGCTGGAACTGCCGCACCACGGCCCGCTGGCCGGCACGGCCGCATGCAACCGCGACTACGCCACGACCATCGTGCGCAACTTCCTGTACAGCCAGCTGATGGTGCTGCGCTGGGATACGCTCCAGGGCTCGGGCGACCCGCAACTTGCCGCCATTGCGGGTCGGTCGCAGAAGGAAACCCGCTACCACCTGCGCCATTCGCGCGACTGGCTGCTGCGTCTGGGCGACGGCACACCCGAATCGCATTCGCGCGCTCAGGCGGCACTGGATCACTTGATGCCCTACACGCAGGAATTCTGGAGTGGCGCCGATGCGGACACCGCCGGGTTGCATGGGGTCTGGAACCAGGAAGTCGATCGGGCCCTGGGCCAGGCCACACTGGACCGGCCAACAGCGGCCGCGCACGTGTCACGCGGCAAGTACGGCCTTCATTCCGAGCACCTGGCCTACCTGCTGTCAGAAATGCAGGGCCTGGCGCGGCAGCACCCGCTCGCACTGTGGTGACCCGCGCGGTTGAGCAGGCCTGGAGCCTGCTGGAGTCGATTCCCGACCCCGAGATTCCGGTGGT